>JBFLZA010001335.1:0-1339 GCA_040756535.1 Cyanobacteriota bacterium | reverse complement strand
AACCTGATCGGGTTCTATTTCCAAAGCTTTTTGGTAGTGGCCAATGGCCTCATCAAACTTGCCGGACTCTTTGAGCTGCTTGCCGGTGTTGAAATGAAGTTGAGCTGACTTGAAATTCACCCAAGAACCCTCACTCAAAATAGACAATAGGCAACGGTAGGCCGGCAAGCGACAAATGCCAAAGCATTTTATCTGTACCCTTCCCTCAAACCTATTGCTGGCATTATAGAACCCATTTGACATCTTTTACTACTATGAAGTAAGGTCATTGCCAAAACCTAATTCAGTCGCCATGCCTTACTCTAGCAGCGTAACCGACCCAGAGTGGGAAATTCTTGAACCCCTACTGGTTAAGATATTGCCTCAGAAGAAACGGACTAGACCGTCTAACTGGACGAAACGGGAAATCTTAGACGGCATCTTCTATCAACTTAAAAATGGCTGCAATTGGGAAGACTTACCCAAAGACTTGCCGCCCTACTCGACAGTTTATTGGCACTACAAACAGTGGCGGGAAGCTGGGGTAATTGAGCAACTTATGAACCTCTTACATGAACAAGTGCGCGAACAGGTTAAAAAAAAGCGAAATGGACGACGTTGATCATCATTGACTCGCAAGCCGTGCAGAATACCTGTAATGCGAGTGTAGAGTCAAAAGGTTTTTGCTTCTACAAATCGACCAATGGGATTAAACGGCATCTAGCCGTCGATACGTTGGGGTTTCCCTTCTTTACGCACTGTACTAGAGCGAATGTTTCAGATGATGCCGGATTAATTGAGATGTTGACGCACCACATTAACTATTTCCGGTCAAAACCCATGAATATTCCCAAGATCACCATCTTGTTAGATCACGGTTATCACCCAGAGCATCTGAGGCAGGAGCTGGAGAAGGTGTATCCACAGCTCATGCGGAAAATTAGATTTGAACTCTCGACGAAACCTTCAAAACAAGAAAAGGCAGCCCAAGGAAAATCTGGATTTGTTCCCGCAGTAGCCCGGTGGGTGATTGAACGCTCTAATGCTTGGATGGAGCGATGTAAGATCCTCGTGAAGAACTTTGAGAGAACCCTATCGAATGCGACGACTAAGATCAATCTTTGTTTCGTCAGGTTAATGACTAAGAGGCTTGCAGCTTCTTCTTAGAGATCTCAAATGGGTTCTATATAAGGGACGCCAGCGTTTCTGCAAGCGTCCATCTCTTTGGGTTGGATGGGGCGAGAGGCGTTGCTGATATCGGTTTCACCGGCACAAAATTTTCTAAACCCACCGCCGGTGCCGGTGAAGTCAACTTTGATCTCAACGTCTTCTGTTTGCCTCTGTTGAAACTCTTTGGCAA
>JBFLZA010001334.1:0-1340 GCA_040756535.1 Cyanobacteriota bacterium | reverse complement strand
TGTGTGGATAAACGACATACGTTGTTTATCCACATGTTGTAGCCAATTCAAAAAATGAAATACATAATCGTTCCGTATGTAGCATTGGGGCTTGTTTTGTCTTTAACAACCGGGGTTGAATATAATAGGGTCATCGCACCAAAAATAGGGTAAAAGGGGAAGAGGGGTTATTTTAGGGGATGGAAGTACCCAAGTATTTTGAGGACTTGCCCGATTTTCGGGTAAAAGGCCGGTGTTTACACGAGTTGAGCGACATAGTGATGCTGGTGCTGGTTGGCTTTATTGCTGATTGCGAGGACTTTGAAGAGGTGGAAGACTTTGGCAATGATAAAAAGGCGTATTTGCAGCAGTTTCTCAAGCTACCCAACGGAATCCCTTCTCATGACACGATGAACCGGGTGTTTCGTCATCTGGACTCAGCGGCCTTAGAAGCTTGTTTACGAGAGTGGGGCAAAGCGATTCTGGCTGAGTTGGACTATAAGCATCTGATGGTGGACGGCAAGGAGCTAAGGGGCACTTGCCCAAAAGGGGCAAAGCACGCTTTGAATCAACTGGTAAGCGTATGGGTGAGTGAGGCGCAGCTAACGCTGGCTCAAAGGCAGATTGAAGACAAAAACAACGAGATTGTGGCCATTCCTCAGGTGTTACAACTACTTGATATTGAGCAAAAAGTAGTCACTATTGATGCCATTGCTTGTCAGCATACGATTGTCGAGCAGATCATCGAGCAGAAGGGTGACTACGTAATTGCCCTTAAAGCCAATCAAAACCAGGTCTTCGGGCAGGTGAAAGACCACTTTGAGCGGTACTCCGAGCAGTTTTTGGTCTGTACGCAGTTGGACAAAGACCACCACCGGGCCCAAGAAAGACGCTACTACTACTCGGGCAATGTGAATGCAATGGCTTGTCTGGGCGAGTGGCAGGGATGTCAAAGTGTATGGATGGTGGAGTCCAAAAGAGTGTACTTGAACAAAACCACCACCCAGAAAAGATACTACCTGAGTTCTTTATCCCAAGTATCGGCTGGGCAGATCGTCCAATTCACCAGGGGGCACTGGTCAATCGAGAATCAGCTTCACTGGCAACTGGATGTGTCTTTCAAGGAGGATCAATCTAGCGTCAGACGAGACAATGCCCCGCAAAACCTGGCAGTAATGCGAAAATTAGCCCTGCAAATCCTCAAACAAGTGCCCGATAAGACTTCAATCAAACGAAAACGAAAGAAAGCCGCCCGTGATGAGGACTACCTTACTACTGTACTCCAAGCCCTCTAATTTGGTGCGATGACCCAATTTAACTAGGTGAATTTGGAACAGTGAACTATATAGTGAACACAGATC
>JBFLZA010001333.1:0-1342 GCA_040756535.1 Cyanobacteriota bacterium | reverse complement strand
AAATAAGCTCCCCACCCCTCACTCACATTGAATTCTTGGAAGCTATGAAAGAGGTTAGCGCCACGAATTGCCCCGCCATTAATTGTTTCAACAGCAAGACCATTGAAGTTTGGGATGACGGTGGAACTTTCAGCGCCAAGTGTACCATCCGGGACAATATTGCTTTGAGCTAAGGCGCGATCGCTTTTTATGGCAATTACACCACTTATTCCTAAAGTCAATACTATTTTTATAGCCGTTTTCATGCGGGTACAATAGTTTTATAAAGCCGATGGGGACAAGAGGACGCGGAGAGTTTTTATGATGACTATCTAAACGGATTTGATATTATCTGCGATCGCGCTCCAAGTCTTCAATCGCTTTTTCCCAATACCAATTTTCCGGCATCCAAGGAAAATTCTGCCTGACCTCATTTACTAACCGCTCTGCTGCAGCATGGTCGCCATCTAACATCCTGATTAGCCGACTTTCAAGCTCACTATCAGCGTAATGGTGGCGTGGGTGACGGAGTATTTTTCGTCGCACAAACGGTGCCTCAACAGGAAGCTCGATTGGCTCTGGTGGTGAGCTTGGTGACGCTGACGGCGACTGCTGCCTCCAGAATAATAGGAACAAACCGTAAATCGTTACAACAATCGTGAATAGGAGGAAGAGTGTTACTAAAACAGTGAATTGGTCAACAGGCAAGAATCCTTGAATGAACTGGGAGAGAAAATAACCGAATACACCAGCAGCAATGATGGCAGCCAAGAGGAGAAGCAATCCGAGAACAATTGTTAGATTAAACCTCATAAGTCTTTTCCCTAGTCATTCAGTCCAGGACGGGGCATGGGCAAGGGCTTAATTTTGTTCAACTGACGCAACCATATTCCTCCAGCAACGGCTATTACCAACGATACCCAACCGGTGACCGACTGAAGCAGTAAAAAGCCGCCTACTGCAAACATTGTTCCGAACATGAGCAAAATCGCTGCCAGAACCCGTTTAATATCGTGTCCTAAATCTTGGATGGGGTCTAAACCCGTGCGATCGCGCACAGCCTTCCAACCGGGCCCACCCGGACGCACCCGCCGATAAAATTCATCTAGGGTTTCCTCCGACTCCGGCGGTGTCAGTAACAGGACTGTCACCCACATGACCCCGACACTAAGCGTAATGAAGATCAAGCGCAAGCCAAAATCGGGAATCTGCAAGACAGTACTAGTTGTCAAGCCGATAACAAAGCCGCCGAGAATAGCGGTTAGTTCAGTCGCTGCATTAATTCGCCACCAGAACCAACGCAGCATTAATACCAACCCAGAACCCGTACCGATCGCAATTACCAACCGGAAGACAGTAGCAA
>JBFLZA010001332.1:0-1344 GCA_040756535.1 Cyanobacteriota bacterium | reverse complement strand
TTGTGATCAAAAAGGGGAATGCAGATGTTTTTTACGAACAGATAAAACTTTTGAATGCTTTCTTACTACAAGAATGGATAGAACAAGGAAATAAAGCGGAGAGCTTCACCAAATGTTCGGCTAAAATAATCATAATTTTAGATAATGCTAGTTTTCACAAAAGAAAAGATATCGTAAGGATTCAGGTGGCAGAAAAAGGAATAAGCGAAGGAACGGCAATTTTATGATCAACATGTGCGCGTAAAGCTGACGAAAAGAAGTCGATAACAGAACGCTGCTGAGTTCGACAAGTTTGCACGACAGTTAACAGGCTGGCAGTATCACCAAATCGCTCAAGCGACCGAGACCCGCCACTAACTTTTCGTTTAGTAACAGCTAGTCGTAATGACCGTTCTGCCAGATTATTATCAGGAGGAACCTCCGGATGGTCAAGAAAATACCACCACTGGTCGTATTTATCGCGTAGTTTAGATAACAAGTTTAAAGCTGTTGCACCAGCTTTTGGCATCCACTCCTTGATGCAATTTGTTAACTTCGATTTGAACCCAATAGCCCAATTTGCGTAAGCTACTATATCGTGTGAGACTTGGAATGAGCGGTAGTTATCGAATACATCATCAATCAAATCGACAAATACTTCGCCAATTGAGACATTGTCTTTACCAGGGCATTTAATCAAACGCAAGAAGTGCCGTCGCATGTGTGCCAAACACTTCTGTTGTGCGGTTGCAGGATAACCGTTGTAGACGCTAAAATCGTCGCTGCTTAGAACACCACGATATTTAGTTCCAAGCAATAATTCGAGTTCTGCCCTTGACCTTGTATCTGCGGCATGAAACAAACAGAATGTTTTGTTGGCAACGACCCACAACCATTCTTTCACCCCTTTAACCGACCACGGTGTCTCGTCAACATGGACATTGGGTTGCTCAGTTTTGACCCAATTGGAGAGTATTTCAACTGGTTTTTCAATTGCCTGTGCTACCCGTTCATTCGTCGCAACAAGTGTTCCCTCTCCAATCTCGATTTGTCCCAGCTCAAATAGCAGTTCGCGGATTTTTGCGTATGGTACGTGCGCGTAATTGCCCAACCAACTAATCAAGGCTTGTAGGCGTACTCCCAAATCCTGTGCTGGGATCATCTCATCCGACCAGGGAGCAATGCTAGTTGTTCCGCATTGCGAACAGTGGTACTGATGACGATGATATTCAACGATTTCAATTGGCTTGGCGACCAACTGCGCCACTTGTTGGATTTCGACGTTCTCGATATCACTCCTCAAGTGTGTTCCTCCACAGTGCTGACACACCTGTGGACGTAGGATTTCTATTCGATCTATCCGCC
>JBFLZA010001331.1:0-1348 GCA_040756535.1 Cyanobacteriota bacterium | reverse complement strand
GTAAAACGCCAAGAGGATAAACAGCGTCATGGGATTATTCGATCGCATTAGCCGAGTCGTCCGAGCCAATCTTAACGATGTGGTCAGCAAGGCTGAAGACCCAGAAAAAATTCTGGAGCAGTCCATCATTGATATGCAGGAAGACCTGGTGCAGTTGCGTCAGGCAGTTGCCAGATCCATTGCTACCCAAAAACGGACTCAGCAACAATACAACCAAGCTCAAACCGAAGCGAACAACTGGCAACAACGTGCCCTGTGGGCTCTACAAAAAGGCGATGAAAATCTCGCTAGAGAAGCGCTGGTACGCAAGAAGACAAACGCCGACACTGCCGCAACCCTAAAAGCTAGCTTGGATCAGCAAACCACTCAGGTGGACACCCTCAAGCGCAACTTGATTGCCCTGGAAAGTAAAATTTCCGAAGCCAAGACCAAAAAAGATATGCTTAAGGCACGGGCGCAAGCTGCCAAGGCTCAGGAGCAGCTGCAAGGCGCAGTAGGACGGCTGAATACCAGCAACGCGATGGGTGCTTTTGAGCGGATGGAAGAAAAAGTCTTGGAACTAGAAGCTCGTTCCACGGCGGTTGGAGAGTTGGTGGGCAATGATTTAGAAAACCAATTTGCCATGCTCGAATCCGGCAACGATGTTGATGACGAATTGGCGGCGATGAAAGCTCAGATGTCTCTGGGTCCTGCCACTTCCCCAAATCAAGCTCAACTACCGGCAGCTAACCCAACCACTTCCTCTACCCCTAAATCTAATTCCGCAGTCGATAACGAATTAGAAGACCTGAAAAAGCAATTGGATAACCTGTAGGCTCCTGCACTTTTCGATAACTTATCTACGAATCAAAGCGGTGATAGACCGCTCTGCATCCCTCTGACACTCGTTGGCGATGGGATTCAGAGGGTCTATCTTGCCCTAATTTAATGACTTAAGTAAAATTGCACTGACGCTCGTATCCTAGAAATAAATTTCCGGCTGAAAGCTAAAGTAAGCTATAGCTTATTGGTAAGCCTTTGAACCCGTTTAAACTCACATCTTGCACCATTCTCAGTAAGTGACTTTCACCCGCCCGGAACTCAAGTTCCGGGCTAATAGATCAAGTCCATTAAAATGGACTGAAATCCTTGTTGGGTAAGCTTTTAGTCCTCTTAAGAGGACTTTCGCTATAAGAGAGGGAATTAATTCCCTGGCGGGTAATCCGACTGGTGCAAGATATCAGTTGTAACTCATTTCTAAGGCATTAAATTAGAACCAGGGGAGGCTTTAGACCCATTGATTTCGGTAACTTTTTGGTCGATTGCTACTCATACGCCTCCGGGTTAGTTACCTTCTCCTGACTTAGCG
>JBFLZA010001330.1:0-1349 GCA_040756535.1 Cyanobacteriota bacterium | reverse complement strand
GTTGTCTCAATCTCTTTTTTAAGTGCTATATAAGCCCGCTTGTGGGAGCTGGAATAATAGAGTGGATAGGTTTTCCCCCCGACACTCACAAAAGTTTTTTCCGCATCGAAAGTGACATCTCCAGTGAGAATTCCAATCGCCTGGAAGAAAGCTTGCGGCTCCAAAGGAGAAGAGGCAGAGGAATCGCTTTGTACAGGAGCTGGCTCCGAAGTTGGAGGAGAGTCGAAAGTTACAGGAACTGATGAGGTGTTCTCGAAAGGCTCTCTTGGGTCAACAGTCTGAGGCTCTACTGGCGCAGGGGTTGATACGGCATCATCAACAGGGTTTTCAATAGATGCAGTAGCAGGTTGTACATCCTCTGGCTCTATTTTTTGAGGAGACGGCTTAACCGCCAGAATATTTAATTCATCGGTAGGGGCTGTCTTCTTCTGGGGTGGACGTTTTTTGGTCATATTCACTCAGATGAAACTAATGGCAGAGTTGAGCTGTGATCATCTCGAACTCATTACTATGGCGTAATTTCATCCGCTCCAACGCCGTGTTGTGCTGTGCTGTCACTAATCATTCTTAGTGCTTCCTCCATAATTTCCTTACACCCATAATTTGGTCTGGATGGATCTCCTTGCTTATCAGGGCGGAAAAGATTTAGCTGAGACTTTGTAGTAATCATGTCTTGCACTGCACCTTCAGAAACATTTATTCTCTCCTCAAACATCAGCTCAGCACCATGTTCTAACTCATCGTGAATAACATTCAAGTCTCGCAATCCACGGTAGAGCCAAACAGTTCTCTGATTCATCGGGTTGAGATATGAAATTTCATCTTCTTTACCAAGTTGTTCAGCCTTCTCAAATGCTTCTTCAGGTGAATCGGCACGAACAAGAACGATGTTGACGTGAACAACATTGCGTGCCTCTCCCTCAATTCGGCACTCCATTACAAGTTCTGCAACGTACCATTTTGCATCTTTGGGAATATATGCCATTTCTCCTGCTATCAACGTTCAACTTGCCCTTACCGCTTCAACTTTAGCAGAGTGCCTTCTTGCTGTAGGTTGAGGTAACGTGAAATCAAACAATGACTCGATTGGGCGATCGCACTAGAGCTGAGGTAGAGAAACAGTGATGAGAGCCAGATTCCATTCTTCAACCTGACCGACAAGAACGGGCGATCGCATTTAATTGAAGGATACACTGCGCTCACGCTATTGGAGTTTATTGTTGATTCGGCAGCGCGTCTTGTGAATCTCGCACAATCCTCATCACGGTATTTTTTGAAAGCCCCAGTTCCTCAGCTACTTTCCGGTAGGACAGTCCTTGGCGAATTAACTCCAACACCTTTAATTCTTT
>JBFLZA010001329.1:0-1352 GCA_040756535.1 Cyanobacteriota bacterium | reverse complement strand
GATCCGATTCAGTAACAACAAGCGCGACTTTCAAACAATTCTTGAAGAAACTGAACTTCAAAAAGTTTAGTAATTTTCAGTCAGTAAGTCAGCGGTCACAAGCCTGAGAAACTATCGTCCGCTGACTACTGGCTCACACAACAAAGTAATGGAGCAATTTAATCATGACAGATTATGAAGTCAAGTTCCCCGATGGTCAGTACATCGCGTTTGGAGTTGACCCAGATACCGCGATCGCCTTATCTGACGCTTTCCACAAAGGCACCGACTCACAGCCAATCATCGACAGCATTGCAGACCCCAAAGTTCGGGCAGTAGCCCAACGAATTTCCAATAATCTTGCAGACCATTCAGCCAGGGGTCAAAACAACTTCCCCGACTCCATTCACTGGGGTTATGTCACAGAGCGCGTGCGCCGCTACAACCAGAACCCCTCAGATGACTTGCTGTACAGGATTGGTACTCACGTCGATGTTCTGACACCAGAAGACCTCGATTTGATTCGGTGCCATCAACAGGGTTATCTCAATCCAGAGCAACGCTTCCGCGTCCTGAATTGGATTGTCTGCTGGGGGCTTGAAATTGAAGATGACTTGGCACTGCTCATTTTCGGTCGCAACCAGCTTGAAGAATGGCTACTGCGATCGCAACAAAGTTACCCAATTTTTGAGTTTTACTTAGCGTTTGAAGTTCTTCTTAAAGAGGAATCAGGAGTAGAACCGGGTATCTGTTTCACGATGCATTGGATACCTAGACCAGGCGCACCAGAACCTAGTGTTGAATGTGACTTTCCCTGGAAGCTTGATTGGGAACCAGGCAATGTGTTTTGGGCTGATTGGATGCCCGGTGGCAATCAATTTGATTTCTGTCTGAGCTGCTATCCCAACCAAGAAAGTTTCGCAATGCCCAACTCTTTTTGTGAAGAAGGCGATCGCTATACAACTCTCACAGACGAAGAAGCAGATTTAATGTCCGTGGCTCAAGTCTTGGGACACTTCGCAGCAGTTCCGGTTTGAAGAATATGAACTACACGGTCGCTCTTGCCATTGGAGGGATTCTCTTAACCCCTGGCTTTCATCCAGGCGGCTCCTGAGTGCCCTTCTAACGAGTCACAGAAAGGTTGTACACGCAGAGGAATAAAAAATGAAAGAAACAACTTGTTTAGGTTTAGTAATTTGCGGAATTGGACTCTATTTCTGGATGAAGCCATCCCAACCCGATAACAAGGATTTAATCATTCAGCAACAATCTCAGCAAATTCAGCAACTCCAAGCTGAACAACGAGGTATGGAACGGGCGCTCGGTCTGAGTCGATAAAAGAATAAGCGATTGCCCTAACTAAATGACTGGCA
>JBFLZA010001328.1:0-1352 GCA_040756535.1 Cyanobacteriota bacterium | reverse complement strand
ATGGAAACCTTAAAAGGCATCGACACCGATGGTGTTGAGCCGCTTAAAAGCCCATTTGATCACCCACAACCCTTACGTGAAGATGTGGTTTCAGAAACCAATCATCGTGATGAATATCAAGCCATTGCACCGCAAGTGCAAGACGGTTTGTACCTAGTTCCTCGCGTGATTGAATAATTTCTATTCAGTTAAACCATTATTTTGTAAAAATTAACGTAAAGACATTTCTCATGACAGATTTACATCGCTTATCGATTCGTGAACTCTCTGAGGGTTTAGCTGGGGCTAAATTTTCATCTCGCGAACTGACTGAACATTATTTAAAGCGCATTGCAAAACTGGATACACAAGTTAAATCTTATGTAACCGTGACTGCAGAACAAGCGCTTGCACAAGCCGATGCTGCCGATGCTGCAATTAAAGCAGGCACAGCAACCGCATTGACAGGTGTGCCAATTGCACACAAAGACATTTTTTGCACCCAAGGCATTAAAACCACTGCGGGCTCAAAAATGTTGGATAACTTTATCTCTCCTTACGACGCTACCGTTGTAGCGAAAGGTAAAGCCGCTGGTCTAGTCACTTTAGGTAAAGTGAACATGGACGAATTTGCAATGGGTTCAACCTCTGAGAATTCATTCTACGGCGCTACAGCAAACCCTTGGAACTTAGGTCATGTACCAGGTGGTTCTTCAGGTGGTTCTGCGGCAGCGGTTGCAGCGGACCTTGCTCCATTTGCCACAGGTACAGACACAGGTGGTTCAATTCGCCAACCTGCATCGTTCTGTGGCTTAACGGGTCTTAAGCCAACTTATGGCCGTGTCTCGCGCTTCGGTATGATTGCGTATGCATCATCGCTGGATCAAGGCGGGCCAATGGCACGTTCGGCTGAAGACTGTGCCTACCTCATGAATGTGATGGCAGGTCATGATGCAAAAGACTCAACATCTGTTGAAAAAGACGTTGATGACTATGTGGCGAATCTAAACGGCACATCTGTTAAAGGTCTACGCATTGGTATTCCAAAGCAATACTTCAATGTCGCTGGTTTAGACGCAGACGTGAAAGCGCGTGTTGAAGAATCATTGAAAAAATTGGAAGAGATGGGTGCGACTTTGGTTGAGATTGACCTCAACATGACTGAAGCTTATGTTCCGACCTATTACTTGATTGCACCTGCTGAAGCGTCATCAAACTTGTCTCGTTACGATGGCGTACGTTATGGCTACCGTGCAGAGAACCCTGTTGACCTGATGGACTTATACAAACGTTCACGTTCTGAAGGTTTTGGTGCAGAAGTGCAACGTCGTATCTTGATTGGTACATATGCGTTGTCTGCGGGTTACTACGAT
>JBFLZA010001327.1:0-1355 GCA_040756535.1 Cyanobacteriota bacterium | reverse complement strand
AATATCGTTATTATCTACAACGACTAATTTGTTAGCATCTAAGCCTGTCCCAGTGGGAATCCAGGCTGATAAATTATCTTGATGTTCTATTTCTAGGAAACCCAAGTTAAAAAAGAGAATTTTGCCTCGGTC
Source organism: Cyanobacteriota bacterium (assembly GCA_040756535.1). Taxonomy (GTDB): domain Bacteria; phylum Cyanobacteriota; class Cyanobacteriia; order Cyanobacteriales; family Coleofasciculaceae; genus JBFLZA01. The sequence continues at coordinate 1,223 of JBFLZA010001327.1, read as the reverse complement.
TTCCATCTGCCGGCCTTGTAAGCCCTTTTGTGCTGTATAAGGTTCAGGCACATCGGCTGAGATGCCGGCAATCCGCTTGTATCGCTTCAGCAAGGCTGGACAGCTCACCCAAACCACAGGCTGTCCGGGACAAAAGACGGGAAACCAAATGAGTGAGGCATACTCAAACTTTACATAGGCTTCTGTAGTCCCCCCATCTCGCTGTCCATCTACTGACTCGTGTCCATACCAAATTTTCTCGTTGATTGTTTTAGGAGTATCTATCTGATTGTCTTTAGCAAGCCTTTCTAAATACTGCAAGTAAGGTTGATTGGCTGACTCGTTAATTTCAATATTTCGCTTCTCCAGTTCTTGTTCTAAATGAAACTGTCTTTCTAAGCGCATTTCCGAGCGCAATCGACCCCGAATTGAACTACCAGGAATGATGCCAGTTTGGATAAATTGGTCGCGAAAAATTAGGTTAAGATTGCCTGTTTCTTCCCCTGCTGTTGCCCCAATATGGACAGGTGCAAGGGTTTCAATTACTCCATAGGCTTTGTTGTACATTGCGGCACTCCTTGAACATTAATGGGTAAACACAAACCACACCCTAATCGCTTGAGATAAAATCCTTCTTTAGGAAACCACTCATCTGGAAAATCCCACCAAGTCAGATTGAGAGGTTGCTCAAACACATAAACACTTCCAGATGGAATAGCATAACGTCCCCGTCCCAGCCGTCCTGTTTTATCAGGCATATAGCGCTCGTTCGCATCACTTCCATCCTCATCTTTTCTCGGTTGTCCCACACGGTAGCGGTAAGGTACGGGTTTATCGGTTAGTAGTTTGAGGTTTTGGTGCGGGAAATTTGAATGCTGGGGATATCGATAAGAGAAACGGTTGGAACCCCAAACTCCAGGGGTAATCAACGCGCAAGCACGATCGATCTTGCTACGGAGTAGCCGATTAATCTTATGGTCTTTTGATAAGGGATAGCTTTCAAGTTCTACTAAGTGTCCCTCACCGCCAAAACGATACCAACCATTGGCTACTGTATGGGTAGAATTGGTCAGATAAACCAGGCAGTGATCTTCAGACAGTTGCACTGCATTTTCAAGAAACAATCCATCTTGATCTACTGCATGTCGTTCTTGAGCTTTAAGTTTCGGATGGAGAAATGAGACGGATTTCCAAGGGGATTCTGATATGGTTTGGTTATCTTCGCGATTCTCTCGCAATTCGTC
>JBFLZA010001326.1:0-1355 GCA_040756535.1 Cyanobacteriota bacterium | reverse complement strand
ACATTAATATTGGCTCGATGACGGGGAGTCAGGTAACAGGAGTTTACATCGAGAACTTGAAGGAGAGCGACCCTGAAAATGAACTGGATATTCTGATTCGGGCCCCCCTGGAAGAGTTACAGAAGATGTATGTGGAGCGTCAGCAGGCACAACCAGATCTGACAGTTATTTTGATTGATTCTCTGGATGAAGCTGTAACAACAACAGGTACTACTTTGGTCAAGCTGCTGACCCAACTATCTAAATCAACCAGTCTGCCATCCTGGGTGCGTTTTGTCATGACTTCTCGCCCTGAGCGTCGAGTCTTGCGAGGATTTCAACCATTAAAGCCTTACCACCTTCGGGAAACATCGGACGAAAGCTTGTCTGATATTAGACAGTATATAAGCGATCGCGTTGCTCAACCTGCTTTGCAGGAGCGGTTGCAGGTTAATCAGGTGCAGGCGCAAGCCTTAATTCGTGAGATCGCCAACCTTTCTCATGGAAATTTCTTGTATACCACGCTTCTGCTGAATGACATTGAAGCAGGGCGACAAGCGTTGGATAATCTGGCAGCTTTGCCGAAGAGCATCGACGATATTTATCACAGTTTTCTGTCCCGCTTCTCAGAGGAAGACTGGAGCGAACGCTACAAACCGATTTTTGGAGTATTAACCATTGCACAGGAACCGATTTGTGAGAAGCAAATCTCGAATTTCACCAAGATTGACTCTGAAGATGTGAGAGACAGCATCAGAATTGCACGGCAATTTTTTGATGTGGAGATTAATGAACAGAATAAAGAAACCTATTCGATTTTCCATCAGTCTTTGCGGGACTACTTATTGAATGAAGACCGCAATTTGGATTTTTGGTGCAATGAACAAAAACAGCATCAACGGATTATTGAATTTTATGAGAAAACCTCCGAATCCTGGCAGAAGCTAGAGCGAATCGATGCCTATGGGCGAAAACATCTGGCTCAACATTTGGTGAAGGGCGACCGGGTAGAAGAACTCCATACGCTGTTGAGTCTGGAAAAAGATGGAAAGAATGCCTGGTTTAGTGTGAAGGATGATGAGGGAGACACGGCTGGTTTTCTGGCTGATGTGGAATTGGTATGGGCGCAAGTGGATGAGGCATATAAACGTGAACCCGGAAAAAGTATCGGATTACAGTGCCGCTATGCATTGATTAAAGCTTCAATCAATAGCTTGGCAGACATTCCAGATGAGTTGATAGTAGCTCTTGTTAAGTATAAGTACTGGAAACCTGAGAAAGCGCTAGCCTATACTCATCAAATTCCAGATCCAAAGAAGAAACTTCAGATCTTGCTCGCATTAACTGAGCAACTACCAAATTCAAAGCCGTTGAAA
>JBFLZA010001325.1:0-1356 GCA_040756535.1 Cyanobacteriota bacterium | reverse complement strand
TGTAACGAGGCTCGTAGTTCAGCCAAATTCGATTGCCCTCTTGTATAGAACCCATTTGACATCTTTTGCTGGGGTGCAAGGCTTTGAAGTAAGCCGTTACTTTGCGATCAATGATAGAGCCTGCTTAAACTCGACTGTTTTTTGCAAGAACAGGGATAAAACCAGCTAGCTGCAAGGCTTTTAGTTTCAGGAATAGATATCAAATGGGTTCTATAGCGGGCTAAACGAACTAGAAACTTTAGAGCAGAAATATCCAGACCGATTCCAGCTAAAGCTACTAGGGACGCATGAGAAGTTTATCGTGTGCGATCGCTCGTGGACGATGCTTGGAAGCCATAACTTTTTGACTTCAGGCACCAAAAGCCCGGAGCGAGAGGTGGGCTTAAGAACGAATGACCCGCGCATCATTACAGATTTGATTAAGCGGTTTGATACGGCTAAGGATTTGGAGAAGCAGTAGTCTGCCCGGTTCTAGGGGAAACTTGAGAAAATTAACTGCGAGACTATGCCGAAGATCCCAGAGTGCGATCGCTGTCTCGACTTCCGAACCTCCTGACGGGTGAAGCTAGAATTCGGCGCTCCGAATTCTAAAGAGCGATCGCTGTCTCGGCTTTCAATCCTCTGCCGAATCGGAAGAACTGTGGGCAGCAGAGGGAACGAGGTTCGTTAAGGGGGAAATATAGCGAAGCTGCCACCGGGGCAAAATAACGCTTGAAGTTCCACCTCATGTGCCTTGTGGCACTTTTCCCTCCTACTAATTGACACTACACCCGTAGGACAGAGCGCTCAGTTAATGCTTTTCACCAAAAGCTGGGATTTTCCCAAATAATTGGTTATCCGACATTCGTTAATACCCTACAGCAGCCCCGTCGCCGCGTGGATCGGCTCCACCAAATTTTATATTGGTTGCTGGCTCGATGAGAATTGCACCTGCGTGTCCCATTGTATCTGTGTAGTTATCCACTACCTTGACTGGATGACCTCTTTGAATTAACTCTTTGACTACAGTTGGCGGCACTCGTCCTTCAATTTTAAGGTCATTAGATGAGGCTCCCCAAGTACGACCTTGCAGCCATCGCGGGGCTTCAATCGCATCTTGGACACTAAATCCGAAGTCTACAATCCGAGTTACAAGGGCAGCTTGGGTTTGTGGCTGTCCTTCTCCCCCCATTGTTCCGTAGACTAAATAGGGTTTCCCATCCTGAAATAGCATTGCCGGATTCAAAGTATGAAAGGTTCGCTTTCGGGGTTCTAAATGATTAATATGCTTTGGATCTAGAGAAAAGAAACTCCCTCGATTTTGTAGCAAAACTCCCGTATTCGCAGCAACAATGCCCGCTCCATAGTCATGGTATA
>JBFLZA010001324.1:0-1357 GCA_040756535.1 Cyanobacteriota bacterium | reverse complement strand
CATCGAAAAGTTTATCAAGTCAATGTGTTTCAGTACAGTATCCGCACTCTACCTCTGGATGAAGCAATCACACAGATTCAACCAGAACGGGTACTCATGAAGTGAAACGTTAATTTCAGTATTTGAGTCAAATTGAATATTGCTTGGGAAGGCGCGATATCAACGAAGCACGCGCCCAGAGAGACTGACAAAAGATCGAGAAATTTTTGACCCTCTGGACGCGGTTTTGATTGGTGCGGCTGCGGTTTCAACCGGCAACTAACTTACTTTAATAGCTGCTGAATTTTGGCTTTGTAGGCTGCACTGTCTTGCCCATCTCCAACACTTGCTTGGGCAGGGTCAAGACTTTGTTTAATCGCTGCGATCCGATCTTCAGTTGCTGGGTGAGAGCTTAAAAAAGTGGGCGCTGAGCGACCTTTACCCAGTAGTTTTTCAAAAAAGCCGATCATGCCAGATTGAGCGTAGCCGGCTCCTTTTAATGCCATCAAACCTGTTCTATCGGCTTCATATTCATAATTTCGGCTTCTCGGCAACCGCAGGGCAACTTGCACCCCAAGTCTAACGGCTGTATTGCGATCCATACCGGCAGCGGAGGCCAGTCCTTGCTCAATAGAGGCTTTTCTGATGCCCTTGAGGACGTGCTTGCCGGAAATATGCCCAATTTCGTGGCCTATGACACTGGCAAGTTGGGATTCGTTGTCTGCTGTTTTAATCAAGCCGGTGTTGATATAAACAAAACCCCCCACCGTCGCAAAGGCATTGATGCTATCGTCTGTAACCACTTGAAAGGTATAGGGAATATTAGGCCGATCACTTTGAGCAGCCAAGCGCTGACCAATGTTGTCAATGTACTTATTCAGTTCGGCGTTTCGGCTGATCTTAACCTCACGACGTAGCTGCTTGTTTATCTGCCCCCCAAATTCAACTTCTTTTTCATCAGACATATTGGAAATCTGAATTCCCTGAATCACCTGAATTCCACCGCGAATCAAGTCTCCGAGGGAAAATGCCTGGGTGGGATAAGGAGAAACCACTGTCACGCTGATAGCAACGACGACAGACAGCAACGCATAGAACCAGCGCCGATGGAAAGAACGGGAAATCAAAGACAAAGGATTAAACATACTAGCTGTGTGAGGAAACTCTATATCAACAACGGTTCTTTAAGGATCGACTGATCAAGTCTAGTTTAGTGTTCCCTACCACAGAGTGGTAGTATCGGGCAAGCTCCTGGATATAAAACTCTCGGCAAACTTTAAAAGTCACCTGAAGTAGAGCGCCGGCAGTGGTAATCTCTGTGTTAGTTTAGACAACTGTGACTGTTTAGTCAGGACAATTTTCTATGAAGCTTTTAGAT
>JBFLZA010001323.1:0-1360 GCA_040756535.1 Cyanobacteriota bacterium | reverse complement strand
ACTGCACCGGGTGAGAGATGGGTTAAATTAACTCCAAAATGAGTCAACCCAAAATACTCACCCAGTTTTCGCTTTTGTCGTCCCTTCACAAGGGAAGCATAAGGTTCTGGATATATCGTCTTACCGAGCGGTGCTGAAATCGATTCAGCTGAAATTGGGGATTGCTTCACAACTCACCCTTCCTTGTTATGTTAATGCCGTAACAAACCCAAGCTTTCTTTACCTTTTCAGTACCGTTAAACCATAGCATTTCAGCCACCATGCCCCGATGTCCTCGGTAATAGAGCGTGATGCTATCTACACCCGTCAGGACTTCTTTGAGTTCAAAATGAAGGCCAGGAATTTGCGCTAACCCCTTCTTCCAGTAAGCTCTCACATCCGCCTTGCCATGTAGAACGCCGCTAGATTCTCCAGCAATAGACGGGATTAAAGGGGAAGCTAACTCGAAGTCATCCGCGTAGTGGCTCAGGACAGCATCGATGTCATGTTGATTCCACCCCTCGATCCAACTGTGGGCAAAGCTTAATGCGAAATCTGCGTCGAGGATCGGCACGATCGCCAAATAGGTCATATAGGTTGACGTACTCAAATTAGCTGACCCTCGATTAATATGTCAACATGACTGACGTAAATAGTCCGCCAAGCGAGCGGGAAAAAGAACTTAACGAGGCTCTCGAAGCGTTGCACTTTGCTTTTCGCGCAGTTGTTGCCAAGCCAGATGCCATACTTGCCTCGCGTGGTCTCTCGCGTGTCCATCATCGGATTCTCTATTTTATTGGTCGCAAGCCAGGATTAAGCGTTAACGAATTACTGGCGACTCTCGGAATCAGTAAACAGTCTTTGAACAGTCCATTACGGCAACTGACCGATTTAGGGCTAGTCGAATCTAATATTGACACCACCGATCGCCGGATCAAACGCCTAACCCTTACACCATCAGGCTTATGTTTAGAGAGTCAGTTATCCGGCGATCAACGACAACGTTTTGCGCGGGTGTTTGAAGTTGTCGGACTAGAAGGAGAAACTGCATGGCGTAAGGTTATGCATCTACTAGCAGAGGATACATTCGCCGGGGAATAAACTAAGCAGCCTAACGATTATTAGGCTTCGCCCCTCGCTGTAGGTTGGGTTAAGTCTGTCAAGTTCTTGCTTGTAAATCAGTAGATAACGTGAAACTAAACATGACTCGATTGGGCGATCCCACTAGGGTTGAGGTGGAGAAGCAGTGATGAGTGTCGAGTTTCATCCTTCAATCCGACCTACAAGAACGGGCGATCGCATTAAGTTGAAGGATACAATGCGATCGCGCTCCTCAAACCTATCACCTGGATCTTTCAACTATCCGCTCCAACGCGGGTTA
>JBFLZA010001322.1:0-1361 GCA_040756535.1 Cyanobacteriota bacterium | reverse complement strand
ACCCCAACTAAGCGTTTGAACTCTCGATTCGATAACTTTTTTGTTTGCTCGTATCGCATGGGTAAATGGTTTCAAACTACAAAATTTTTTAGTTTACCATAAAATAAATTTGCAAGAGGTCTATTAACTGCACCAGTGCCAAGGTGTTACATCTGGCATTACAGCTATTTGACCTCAAAATTATCAGGGTGTGACACTTTGAGGGCGGAATGTGGGTTGTAAGTTACCTAGGGTGTGTCATCAATTAGGTAAGCTGGAATTGGCGATACATCAGATAAGCTGACTAGAACCACCATGACGACTCGACGTTACGCCCTCAGAGATGACCAATGGGAGCGCATCAAAGACCTGCTGCCTGGACGAGAAGGGTATGTAGGTGTCACAGCAAAAGACAATCGCTTGTTTGTCGAAGCCGTGCTCTACCGCTACCGAGCAGGGATTCCCTGGCGAGACTTGCCTGAGCGCTTTGGGGACTTTCGGGTGGTGCACACGCGCTTTAGTCGTTGGTCTAAAACCGGGGTGTGGGAGCGATTGTTTCAACACTTAGCCGAAGATGCCGACAACGAATATGCAATGATTGACTCCACCATTGTGCGCGCTCACCAGCACAGTGCGGGGGCAAAGGGGGGGAACCAGAATCAGAAGCGATTGGTCGTAGCAAAGGCGGACTGAGTACCAAGATTCATGCGATTGTGGATGCCTTGGGTAATCCGATCAGCTTTTACCTCACTTCTGGACAAGCCAGCGACCTGGAGGGAGCCGATAAACTGCTGCCCGATGTGGTTGCGGATACGGTGCTTGGTGATAAGGGATATGATGCTGATGCGCGAGTGATTGAGCCGCTGCAAGCGCAGGGCAAGACGGCAGTGATTCCGCCGCGACGTAATCGTAAGCATCCACGTGAGTATGACAAGGAGTTGTACAAAGCACGCCACTTAATTGAGAACTTCTTTGCCAAGCTGAAGCAGTATCGAGCGATTGCAACGCGCTACGATAAGCGAGCCAAAAACTTTCTGGGTGCCATGTATCTAGCTGCTTCCGTCATTTGGCTCAATTGATGACACGCCCTAGGGGGATAAAATCAACTTTTGACACATCTCAGACATCCTCTTAATCTTGTTTCTATACCCTGCGTAGCCAATAGCTGAAGCTTTACTTGAAGTCAAGAAACCAGATGTTTTAGTTCAAGTAAGAAAGTTATAAGTGTAAAAAATATTTACAAGAATCAAGATTTCAAAAAAATGATGGCTTTTAGTCGCTGATATAGCAATCCTATTTAAGTTGTGAACGAGTATCACCCTGGTGTAGGGACACGGCAGTGCCGTGTCCTTACAGGGGTTCACGAATCATTTAGGATTGCT
>JBFLZA010001321.1:0-1364 GCA_040756535.1 Cyanobacteriota bacterium | reverse complement strand
AAATTGGCTAATAAAGCACCTCGTGACGCTGGTGGACATTCTATCAATATGAATGATCCTGAAGTGTATGCGACATTTATGTATGCTAAAAACTTAGGATTGATTACACAGGCTGAAGTTGACCAAGTAATGTTGTTGGCTCAATATAATAAGCCACTATTTCCAGATGTAACGTTATTTGATGTGATCTCACATTTTGATCCACAACTAATCGACGGAGCTTGGCACGAAATAGCGCCGACTGATGGTAGAGTGTTTACGCTTAATCTCAATGCTCGCACGCAGGAAGTAACGCACGTTGTAGTACAGATGCAAGACTTGTCTGGCGAATGGGAACACGCAACAGCGCTACACGGCATCCAGTCTGCTAAGCCTTATCGCTGTGAATTGCCGTATTATGGACAAGCTCGTGCAATTCGCTGGTCTTGCGCTTATGCGCTTAACGGTGCTGTGGCGGTGGTGTAATGCCTTACGCGCTTAACTATACAACGCTGACAAATAAATACGTCAGCTTTCCGACACTGAGTATCGCAAACGGGGAAACATTCTCCATTGAATGCGTTGCTTCAATCGACGCCACCGGAGCGGTGCGCCTTATAGCAAACCCGTCAGGCACGTTTACAGGTCGCGTCATATTGCAACAAAGCGCTACGCCTAACGTTCGCATAACAACGACCGAGGGCGTGGCGGCAGATTGGAACTACTCTTTTGTAATAGGTACATACTACAAGATAAGAATTGTCAGAACTGGCACAGTGGGCGAGCTGTTTATTAATGATGTTAGTCAAGGCACGCGCACGCTGAACGGCTCATTTTCCTTTTCGTGGTTTTTTGCGCAGTCAACAACGTTTGGATCTTCCTGCACAGTTAGATATATCGAATTTGTTTCAAACGCTGGCACGCGACTATATCGCAACGACTCTAGTACTGGCACAGTTTGGCCTGATGTAAACAATTCAGCAAACAATGCCACTCAACAAGGCACTTGGCCTACCAACAACAGCGAATGGGTTTTCTATAGCAGCGGCGGCGGATCATCTTGGGAAGGAACAATAGGTAAAACATCTCTATCTGCTGTAAATAAATCCCTATCAATTAACACCGGACAATTATTATCTCCAGATAAGACAACAATCACTCTATCCTCCAAACAGCAATCCATCTCTACAGGATTTATTGCTACAAATGGTAAGGCATCCCTTACTTTATCTCCGAAGCAAGAAACTATCAATGTAGGATATATTAACACACTAAGTAAATTAGGTCTAGCTTTATTACAGAAACAATTGTCTATTACTGTTGGAGCTAACCTATCATTTACGGGGGTGATTGGTAAAACTACATACGCTTTAAATGGTAAGCAG
>JBFLZA010001320.1:0-1364 GCA_040756535.1 Cyanobacteriota bacterium | reverse complement strand
TATCTTGCCCTCAAATAATCACTTAATTGCTAAGATGAATAAATAAAAAAAGCGCCCCAAAGGAGCGCTTTTTTTCACACAATCAGATGATTATGCAGTTACTTTAGCAACTACACCAGCACCAACTGTACGGCCACCTTCACGGATCGCAAAACGTAGACCTGGGTCCATTGCGATTGGGTGGATTAATTCTACTGACATTTCTACGTTGTCACCAGGCATAACCATTTCAACGCCATCTTGTAATTTGATCGCGCCAGTTACGTCAGTTGTACGGAAGTAGAACTGTGGACGGTAACCGTTAAGGAATGGAGTGTGACGACCACCTTCTTCTTTAGAAAGTACGTATACTTCTGCATCGAATTTAGTGTGCGGCTTGATTGCACCTGGTTTAGCAAGTACTTGACCACGTTGTACGTCTTCACGTTTAGTACCACGTAGAAGAACACCACAGTTCTCGCCCGCACGACCTTCGTCTAGAAGTTTACGGAACATTTCTACGCCAGTTACAGTTGTTTTAACTGTATCTTTGATACCAACGATTTCAACTTCTTCGCCTACTTTCACAATACCAGTTTCTACACGGCCAGTTACTACTGTACCACGACCAGAAATAGAGAATACGTCTTCGATTGGCATTAAGAATGCTTGGTCGATTGCACGTACTGGCTCTGGAATGTAAGTGTCAAGCGCGTCAACAAGCGCAACAACTGCTTCTTCGCCATACTGACCAGCGTCACCGTTAAGTGCAAGAAGAGCTGAACCACGGATAACTGGAGTGTCATCACCTGGGAAGTCATAAGTAGAAAGAAGTTCACGAACTTCCATTTCTACTAATTCAAGAAGTTCTTCATCATCAACAAGGTCACACTTGTTAAGGAATACAAGAATGTAAGGTACACCAACCTGACGAGAAAGAAGGATGTGTTCACGAGTCTGTGGCATTGGACCATCAGTCGCTGCACATACAAGGATCGCGCCGTCCATCTGAGCAGCACCAGTAATCATGTTTTTAACATAATCGGCGTGGCCCGGGCAGTCTACGTGTGCGTAGTGACGAGTTGGAGAATCGTATTCTACGTGTGAAGTATTAATTGTAATACCACGTGCTTTTTCTTCTGGTGCAGAGTCAATTGCAGCGTAGTCTTTCGCTTCGCCACCGAATTTCTTCGCACATACAGTTGCAATTGCAGCTGTTAAAGTTGTTTTACCATGGTCAACGTGACCGATTGTGCCCACGTTAACGTGTGGCTTATTACGTTCAAACTTAGCCTTAGCCATGAGATCTTCCTTTTTAAACTACTCATGCAGGATCACTGCATGAGCACTTGGTTTTTAACTATGAATTAGTTTGGGCTTATAGT
>JBFLZA010001319.1:0-1365 GCA_040756535.1 Cyanobacteriota bacterium | reverse complement strand
TGCCGCACCACCAGTACTGTAGCTTAGACTGGAATTAGCTATTCCACTTGATGGGCCACTGGGTGTTGACGGAGCAGAAACGGTCTCCGTAGCAGAGCTAATGGTTACAGTCAGGCTGCTTGACCAGTCTGAAACGATATTTGTGTGCGTAACGCACCTGGCGCGAGCGCGTATTTGATAAGTGCCGGCGCTGGAATAGCTATGGCTTCTATTTGCTCCATCCCAACTTGATTCCTGCCCATCTCCCCAGGAAAACAGGTACTCAATGTCATGTCCCAAGCTGCTTGCCGCACCACCAGTACTGTAGCTTAGACTGGAATTAGCTATTCCACTTGATGGGCCACTGGGTGTTGACGGAGCAGAAACGGTCTCCGTAGCAGAGCTAATGGTTACAGTCAGGCTGCTTGACCAATCTGAAACGATATTTGTGTGCGTAACGCACCTGGCACGGGCGCGTATTTGATAAGTGCCGGCGCTGGAATAGCTATGGCTTCTATTTGCTCCATCCCAACTTGATTCCTGCCCATCTCCCCAGGAAAACAGGTACTCAATGTCATGTCCCAGGCTGCTTGCCGCACCGCCAGTACTGTAACTTAAACTGGAGTTGGTTGTACCACTTGTCGGGCCACTGGGCGTAGATGGAGTGGATACGGTTTCTACGCTGCCGCTATTAAAATTAGCCGCAATATTTCGGGATTTCCACATATTAATGGTTATTGGATTATCTCCACTGGTTGTTATATCGCCACTCCAAGATTCAAATTGATAGCCACTGCTTGCTTGAGCGATTAAATTGACTTGTTCGTTATAGCTGAATTGAGTCTTGTCAGGATTTCGCTGGACGGTTCCAGAACCAGCCGGATTCACAGCAATCGTTAACTTAAACTTGACAGTTATTAAAACAGATTTAAATTTATCTGCCATCACTGCATAACCCGAATGACTCGGATGAACAGGATCAGCAAGGTAATCATTTGCCCAATTTGGATTATTTTTAAAAGCGACATTCTGATCGACTAAATAAATATTATAACCAGCATTCTTTTTATCCTGATAAACTTGCTCGATCAAGACATTCAGATCCTCAGTATTTTGATAAAATTCATCGCTTCGAGGTATTAATTTACACAGTAGAATTACTGACTTTGAGCTGAAGGTATAAATTTTGGTCAATATGTTCTGGATATCAGTTGCTGTACTGGAATTAGACTGCAATTGGTGTATATCGTTGGTGCCGATATGAAGCAAAACAACATCCGGGTAATATTGACTTAACCAACTGGCAATATTCGCATCAATTTGATCGGCTCTCCACCCACCATGTCCTTCATGATCTGCATCAAAGCCCGAGCCGTTTGATTGGCT
>JBFLZA010001318.1:0-1366 GCA_040756535.1 Cyanobacteriota bacterium | reverse complement strand
TCGAAGTTCAAACAGTGTCTGTATCTGCGGTGCGTTTTCGCTTTACCAGTTTCGCAGATTTAGTTACTTTTTGAGACTTTTTCTAGGCATCATATTAATTCCTGCCGGTTGCCCTTTCTTGGGATTGAGGGGTGAGGGATTGAAAAGAAAGGGTCGTAGAGGTGAACCCGCGACTCATTGGTGTCAATTTAACAAGTGTCAAGTCATCCTAACTTGAGAACAGATAGACAGATCTGCCTGTTAGGTCAACAGAGGGTTCATCCCTCAACCGGATGATTTATATGTTATTTTCCTTTCCAAGGCTTACTTAGTAATTCTAAATTAAGCAATCTCAAAATATATTTTATGGGCGGTGAGACTTAGAAGCTTTGTCAGTTAGAGCCGGTCTGAAGTGTGAAAAGGAAATGCGGAACATGGATGTTCAAGAGCTTTTAAAGCGATATGCAGCAGGAGAGCGAAATTTTCCTAAGGCTAACCTGAGTGGAACCAACCTTAGTGGAATCAAACTGTATGACATAAACCTGAGCCAAGCAAACTTACGAGAAGTCAATCTGAGCGGGGCGGATCTTGAATGGGCTTGCCTTGTTCAAGCTGACCTATATAAAGCTAACCTGAGTGGAACCAATCTATATCGCACCAACCTGAGTCAAGCAAATTTACAAGGAGTTAATCTAAATCAGGCCAATCTAGAATGGGCATCGGTGGTTCAGGCTGACTTGAGCGAAACAGACCTTTTACAGGCTAGGGAGTTGTATGGTATCAACCTAAGTAAAGTTAACCTGCATAGAGCAAATTTGTCCAAAATTGATTTGGGAGGAGCTACTTTGAATGAAACTTGTCTAAGCGGTGCCAATATGCGTGAAGCTATCCTTGGTTGTGTACAATCGCACCGGCTCGATTTGCGGAATGCAGATTTGACGGGTATAAGTGCAACGGATGCAAATTTTAGCGAGGCTCTTTTACAGGGCGCAAATTTGAGTAGAGCGCTTCTTTTGGGAGCTAACTTGAGCGGAGCAGATATCACCGGAGCCAACCTTAACGAAGCAGATTTACGAGAAAGTGGTTTTGTACGAGTTAGTCTAAAGAATGCAAACTTGCACAAGGCATTGCTGGACTATACGACTCTGTTTGAGGCCGACCTTAGTGGAGCAAACCTGAGTGAAGCCTCTCTGCGGTGCGCTAATCTAAAGTATGTAAATATGAACGGTGCTAATCTTCAAGGGGCAGACCTAAGAGGTGCAGATTTAACTGAATCTTTTTTAGGCAAAGCTAACCTAACAAATGTAAATATGAGGGGTGCTAACTTGCTAAAAGTGAAGCTTAAACAAGCTATATTTTTTAACACAGTAATGCCTGATGGTTTCAT
>JBFLZA010001317.1:0-1367 GCA_040756535.1 Cyanobacteriota bacterium | reverse complement strand
CTGAGACTTACAGCAGCCAACTTGACTTGGCAAAATCAGCCTTTTTATCACTTTCTTTTTGAATCGGTCTTCCTGGCGTCGGAGCTAATGTAATGCTCTCTGGAGTTTTGACATCTTTGGTATCTTGCTTCAGGGTATCGATTTCTTTTGTTAGCTTTTCATTCGCTTCTGCTAGTTGGACAGCTGCTTTTTTGGCTTTATCAAACTCTGTTTTAACCTGCTCTAGTTTCTCTAAATTCTTTTGAAGCTTTTCTACAGATTTTTTCTCCTGTTCTAACTCGGATTGCAAATCAGCAATTTGTTGTTGTAAAGCGCTTTGCTTTTTATGTGATTCTTCTAAAGAATCTTTCAAATTGGCGAAATTTTCCTCCTGCTCTTGTGCTGCCTTTTCCGATTCTTTCAGTGCAGCTCTTAACTCAGCAACAGTTGCCTCCAATTCAGCTTTTGTCGGAGATGATTGTCTGGAACTTGCAGATGATTGTCTGGAGCTTGCAGATGATTGTCTAGAACGAGATTTGCTTGGTGTAGCCATTTGTGTTTTCTCTACTTCGGTGCTTTCTGGAACTTTTTCTTCTTCTAGCTCTGGAGATTTTTCCACCTCTTCGCGTAGTAGGTCTGTTAAATTTTTCTTAGCCATCATCGCTCTCCCAATCACGCTGTAGTTCATCCGCTATGGAGCGGTAATCCGCTTTCGCTTCACGGGCATTTTCACCTCGCCATTGACTAACGGGTACGCCCTCAAGTGCTGCTCGTTCATGGGCTTTATAAGCCCGGATAAAGGTATGGAAGGCAGGAATTCCCAGTTCTCTGAGGGTGTTTAGAGCGTCTAGGGCTTCCCTCTGGCAACGGGAATCTACTCGCGTCAGCAGTACTCGATGGGCGGTTCCCAAGGGTACGATCGCTTTACGTACTGTCTCCACTAGTACCGCTAAGTCCATCGGTGCAGGGGGTGTGGGCAAAATCACATAATCAGCGATCGCAGTTACCGCCGCCAAAGCTTCCGATCTCAGTGCTGGTGGTGTGTCCACCACCGCTATCTCATAACCTTCTATTGTCTGTAAACGACTCAAGAGTGCTGGATTTGTCTCTTGAGTCAGATCAAAGCCCATGTCTTCTTTGCCACGCGTAATCCACCAACCCGCAGAACCTTGAGGGTCACTATCTACTAAGAGGACACGTCTTTTATCCGAAAGAGCTGCTGCCAAATTGACTGAAGTAGTTGTTTTACCAACGCCTCCCTTACCGTTGATAATAGCGATTATCCTTGGCACTGCAAATCCCTCGCACCAAAGAATTCCATTTCTACGCTTCTACTGATCGAAACCATCGTCACTTCTTTGCAAATTAATGATGCAAAAATACAATAA
>JBFLZA010001316.1:0-1372 GCA_040756535.1 Cyanobacteriota bacterium | reverse complement strand
ACTATTTCTAGGTAAAAATCTGCGCTTTGGCGATAAGCAGGCCAAAGACGATAAACCAGACTACTCGCGGCCGTAATTCCCACGGCTATACCTAACCCTAGAAGTAGAGCTTCAACTGTGCCTCGTAAAGGCAAAAGAACAATCGAGCCAAAGTGCAGCCAAAGCTTGGCAACAAATAGCAACACAACGGCGGTTACACCCATAGCAATTAACACTTGGGTGCGGGTTAAGGGTTCAATTTCGGGATTATCGGGAAGCTGTTTGGTCACGAACAGATAAACAATGCAAAAACGATAAGGACGGGCTGAGAGCTTCAGCACTGATACCAGCACGATGAGCGACTAAAACGCCCAGTGCCTCTAAATATGAGTTTACTCTGATTGCTTTTATCCCCACCTGTTCTGGAGAGACTTGCATTGTCGTTTTGTTGTCTTCAACAGCAATAATTTGGGTGTGTGACTGACCACTTAAACTCAGTAGGGCACTACCACCACAAGCGGTTGCTGGGACAACAACAGCATCCACTTCCCCAGCCCAGATATCTCCTGGTAAAGACGTAAAGTTTTGTGTCTTGACTGGAGATCGAGAAGAAGAGACCCAAACTTGGGAATGGGGAGATACAGAGAATTCCTCAGGACTCTTAGCGGACTTTTCCCCGTGTCCTTCTTCCTCAGTCCCCAGTCCCTTAGTCACAAACTGGGGAGAACGGCTCAATCCTACAAGAACACAAGGTAAGAACGTGTAGCCCAACTCCTCGGCAGCAGAGCGAGGGGATAAGTTAGGGTCAAGGGGTAGGGGGGTTAGAGCAGGAGCATGGGCACAAGGAACTTGAAACGTGCGGACAACGAGGTGACTGATTACAGCTTCAGCACCGGCAAGGGGGTCTACTCCTTGCCCATGACGGTACGCTTGCAAGGCATCACTGCCAGAGTCATCTGGAAAACGAGCCACAACCGCGATCGCATCTGCCCGTGCTTGACGAATTAGGACTTCAGCAGCTCGCAATAAACTGCCAGGATTGCCAATAGTACCCCAACTTGCCCCGGATGCGGCGGTTCGCAGTTCCACATTTAAGGGTGCATCTGTGACCACATAGTCGGTGAGATTCAGCCCTAAGGTTGCCCTTGTGGCATCTGCGGCTTGGAGGTGTCGCAGACGCAATTCAGGTTCGATCCCTTGGTCGAGGATTAATCCCACTCGGTTATGATGTACGGGTCGCAGCCCCCAGCACCCAGCGGCAAATCTGTCAAGTCCATAGCCTTCTACATAAAAGGCATTGGGCAAGTTCCAATACAACTGAGCACCATTGAGAACATTGGGGTGAGTAATTAAGCGATCGCTAACTTGCGCGATCGCTCTAGCAACGGGCATG
>JBFLZA010001315.1:0-1373 GCA_040756535.1 Cyanobacteriota bacterium | reverse complement strand
ATCAAGCAGTAAGTCAATGAGTTGTAAATAATTACTTTCAGATGACTCTTGAAGCAGTTCCTGCCATGTTTCAGTCTCTTCCGACTCCATAGCCAGGTACAAGGCAAACCAGCGCATTGGATGAGACCAAAGAGGATTCCTCAACTTCGTCGCAAGTTCGCTGACCTCCAGGTTACGACGGTTCCCCAAGAGATAGCGAAATCTCGCACAGTCTCCTACAAAGCGATGCGTAACACCTACCCGTCCCTCTGCAACTCGAAGGCAGTCCTGTCGCACAAGTGTATACAGAGTCTTGGTATCAACAGGAGAGTCATAGAGAGATAGGTCAGGAGTAAATTTCTCAGCTAACGATAGGGCTGTGCCAATTAGTACACGACCTTCTTCACTGACTTCACGCCCGTTCCCTACGTGATAATGCCAAAACCAAGCGAGCAGGTCTAGATCATTTCTGAAGGCTGAGACTGAGACATCAATACCATTTCGTTGGACACTGCTAACCAGCCAGTCAAGAAGCTTAAGATTCAAGGCAGGGCCAAACTCAGCAGCGCGTTGAACAAGGCTAGCCACTTCGCCAGGTAGTGCATTAGATGACTGAAGACCATCAGGTAGTTGTGGAAGCTTAATAACATCTTCTTCTTCAATAGAAAGTTCTACGCCAAGTCGAGCAGTAATTTTGTCACGAATTCTGCGTTCAGCGTCTAAATGTGCGACGAGGACAAAGCGCACATCAGTTGATGTTTCGCTAGCCAAAGCATTTTGAAGGAGGTTAAGTACAGAATCAAAGCTTTGGTCATCAACATCGCTAAGGTCATCTATGATGATGATGGGTTTCTCAATTACTTGAGCTGCTAAGAGTTCATCGAGGCGTCGCGTGTCTCGCGTCGAGGTGGAGTCGGGAATTTCTGTGAAGGAAACAACGTCGGACGCATGAAGGAACAAGCACGTATGCTCTTGAAAGCTTGTTTGCATACCGAGCTTACAAAGCGCTGATTTCCCTGAACCAGATGAACCGATGAGAAGGGTTATGCGCTTCGCGAGTACAGATGCTTTTAGCTGTAAGAGTGTATCTGTTCTAGGTAGAGAAAGACCGCTACCGAGAGTATGTCGAACAGCACAAAGTCGATAGTCTGAGCGACTCTCTAATCTGCCAAGAGTTGCAAAAAAGGTTTCTAAGCTTTTGTCATGTGTGAGTTCTCGCCATATACGAGCGCTAACACGTTCGGGAGAGCTACCGGCACCGAGTCCAAGAAGATAGCCTCGCCACCTACTAATAGTTGTTTCTGTATTCTCATCCCGTGAAAGATTTCTTAACTCAGCCGTCAATTGTGTTTCCAGATCGGACTCAATCTTAAAGCTGACACGCTCTTTGAATG
>JBFLZA010001314.1:0-1376 GCA_040756535.1 Cyanobacteriota bacterium | reverse complement strand
GATCGCTACTACTATCAAAGCTCTCGAACAATCTCTCGTGTTGTCAATTCCTCAGCAGCAATTGACTGCCAAATTGCAGCAGGATACCGGTTTTGCTTCCCGCTTCGATCGAGTGGTTGCTACTGTGCATTTCAATAGACTTCAAGAGATATTCCGTCGGCTTGGTTATGGTAAGCCTGTTGATAGCAAAAATCAGCTATTCGATAAAGCGATTGAATATGAGGATGAATTGGATTTTAGTGTTTTAGATCGTATGGCACTGTTACAAAACCCTTTATTTTCGATTAGTCCGCGTAGGCGGACTTGGAATGCAATAGCCCCAGAATTCCATTGGAGAGGGCTTGGTGCTTTCCGTGCTACAGATTGCAGTTCTCTGCAATGAGAACTGTCTTTAAGCGCAACAGACGAGGCAAATTTTGACAATTAAGTTGGCACAACATCCTCTAGGTTGACCTGCTCTATTTCTCTATCTTGTTAATTAAGCAAATAAAGCTTGGACTTCAAGCAATTTGCCCACAGTCAAGTTGTAATCAAGTAAAAAGGAAAAATGTCTACTGAAAATTTTGCACAATAGGTAGAGCAAAACCCATTGCTGCAACAAAAGTTAGCTACAGCTTCAGACAAAGAGCAAGTGACTAAGGCTGAGGGACTCGACTCCATGACAGGCGAACTAGAAGACCAGGAACTGGAAGCCGTAGCTGGGTCAACACGGTAGCTAAAACGATGACAGTTAATTGCGCCAAGTTCTTAGCGTTCATCAGCCACCTCTTTTGACATCTAATTGCCGAATACAAAGAGGTTGATAGGTGGCGCATTCACTGCTTATGTCAAATTAATTGACTAAATCCGCTAGGTTAATTGCACGATTCACTCAAGGGAATTGCAGAGTATAGGTTATAGGCTTTGCAGTTTTGTGCAATTGGCGTTTCATTGATAGGCAATGAATTGGGTAGAGAAGGTGAAAGATTTATCAAGAATTGGGTTTTATATTGGTAATCAATCAAGTTAAAAATTTCTAACTTCATGATTACAGTAACGTACAATCCCGAAGATGATATTTGGTCTTGCCCCAGCAAGATGTTACTGGAATCGCAACAGGATGAAGATGTACTGGCGGCATTTGACCGAGCAATTCAAGTTCGTCCTAACCAGTATCGAGTTTGGTATTTTCGAGGTTGGATTTTATCGAAGTTGCGACGGTATGATGAAGCGATCGCAAGCCTTGACTGTGCGCTACAAATTCGACCCAACCGGAGTCAAGCTTGGTACAATCGGGGTTTGGTACTGTTGCAGTTGGAACGGTACGAAGAGGCGATCGCAAGTTTTGACCGAGCCATTCAAATTCGGTCTGACGAACACCAATCATGGTATTTTCG
>JBFLZA010001313.1:0-1380 GCA_040756535.1 Cyanobacteriota bacterium | reverse complement strand
CCAAAGTGCGATCGCTCAACTAAATTCTGAAACGGTTTTGATTAAAGCTTGGGCAAAATGCGAAACCTGCCAAATCCTGAATGATGCTGAGTCTTTAGCTGCCTTGTCGCGGTTAACGGTATGGACAACTGACGTATTACAGGAAACACTCTCTCAACGGGGTCATATTTTCCTAACATATTTGCGCGTCTATCTGCTACCTCAGCCGATTGAAGTTCCAGTAAATCCAAAGGGTAATTTTGTTTCTTTACCGAATCTCCTGACTGTTACTGAATCTTCGCCTGTATTGAGCGATCGCGTCTTCACTCAACGCCGCCAGCAGCTAGAACACAGACAGCCGCCACCGCATCCAGAATTGGAAGAGTTGCAGAATGCGATCGCGCAGTTATCCATCAACAACCCAACAGCTAAAGAACTAGATCGAGACATCAAAATTTTTCTGGGTTGGACTGAATCTTTACACCTACGACAATCTGACCCCAACTTAGATTGGATAAACACAATTGCTGATTTAGGCAATCGTAGTAAAGAAAATGAAGGTATAAGTAATTACCAAGCGGGGACTGATTTTGAGATTGTAGTCCGTAACAGCCTTGAATTTTTAGGTTTTACAGTTGACTATTTCCACAAAGGCGGCGCTGGTGGTGTAGATGTCTTCTGTTCGCAACCCTATCCTTTGGTAGGTGAATGTAAGGCTGGGAGAAAGATTCCTAACACTACCGCAGTGCAACTGTTGAATTTGGGAACGCTACGCCTCAAAAGCAAAGAACTATTTCAGCAAGCTGCTAAATTAATCATTGGTCCCGGCGAACCAACTACCCAACTCAATGATGTCGCAATAATACAAGGTATGGCGATTATTAATCCTGAAACACTTGAGAAACTGGTAAAACTGCAAAGTAAGCATCCTAACTCAATAGACTTGTTTAAGCTGAAAAATTACCTGAAGCCGGGACAATCTGATGATGAAGTTGAAAAATACATTGCTCAAGTTGAAAAAGAGATTAGATTGCGATCGCATCTAGTCCAGCTTGTAAAAAATTACCTGCAAAACACAGGTTTAGATAATGCTGGTGTTGAAGCTTTACATGGCGCATATTTTGGCTCCCATCCTCCTCAGCCATTAAAAACTGAGGAAATGCACGATATTCTAATTGAGCTTTCCTCGCCTTTAACGGGATACTTGGGGCGAATTAAGGGGATAGATTGGGGAAGCGATCGCTTCTACTTCCTCCGTGACTTGTCAGCCACATAAGCTTTATCAGTCAGGACAATGGCAGGTATTAGTTGTATAGCATCTTTGGCGACTTCCTCTCTTCTTTCCGTCTCTGTCGTAACAGTCTCCATCGTCCCGACATTCTAATTTTTCCTCACAGATGG
>JBFLZA010001312.1:0-1380 GCA_040756535.1 Cyanobacteriota bacterium | reverse complement strand
CTTCCCCCCTTGGGTGTAAACTTAACGGCGTTGGAGAGCAAATTCCACACAATCTGTTGCAAGCGGTTGCCATCACCAACAACTACCCCTAATTCAGGGTCAAATTTACAGTTGATGCTAATCTCTTTGGCTTGGGCTGCTGGGTATACAGAATCGATTGCTGCTTCTACAAGTGGTACAAGTTTTACCCGATGAATATTTAGATTGAGTGTGCCTTTAATAATCCGCGAGACATCTAAGACATCTTCAATCAGTTGAGCTAGGGATTTGGTGTTACGCTCGATTGTCTCTAGCGCTCGGCCAGTGGTAGTCTGATCAAACTTGCGGCTTCTAAGTAGCTGTGTCCAGCCTAATATGGCGTTTAAGGGTGTGCGGAGTTCGTGGGAGAGTGTGGCGAGAAATTCATCCTTCATGCGGTTTGCAGCTTCTGCTGCACTTTGTGCCGCTTCGCTAACGGCGCGTGCTGTCTGTTCGCGCTCAAGCAATTGTTCGCGTTCTTGCTCTGCTTGCTTGCGAGCGGTAATGTCAATCATGAATCCATGTAATAGTTGTGGCCCATTTTCATCCCGCACCACATTAACAATGTCATACAACCATACGACTCTGCCATCAGCAGCCAACATTCTGTATTCAAATTCGTAATTATTCAGTGATAAAGAAGATTCTTGACAATACTGGATAGCCCACTCTTGATCTTCTGGATGCATGTGCTTTTCCCAGAAATTATCGCTGTACCAGTCTGACAATTGATAGCCAAGAATCTCAACAGTTTGCGGCCCTACATAAGTAAAATTTCCGGTAGTAGCATTTACCTCCCAAGGAATCACGCGGGCTTTTTCTGTGAGTGTCTTTAACCGTTTTTCGCTCTGTTTGAGAGCTGCTTCTGCTAATTTGTGAGGTGTAATATCTGTGATTAAGGCAACAAATCCTTCAACTTTCCCTTGTTGACTGAATTGAGGAACATAACTGACATTCACGTAATGGTTTGTACCATCTTTATCGGGTACTTGAGTTTCGTAAGTTACTTGCTCTCCTGAAAGTACCGTTTCTACATAAGGAAGAATTGACTGATAAACAGATTCTCCCAGAATTTCTCTAATGTGTTTACCATAAATTTCAGAGGCAGGAAGCCCAAACCAGTCTTCATATCCTTTATTATTAAAGCGATAACGCTGCTCTCCATCAACATAGGAAATCCGGACGGGCACAGCATTTGTAATCAGGCAAAGTTGAGCTTCTCGTTCACGCAGTGCTGCTTCTGCTCGCTTGCTTTCTGTAATGTCGCGTTGAGTTCCCCACGCTCTAACTAAAAGGCCATTTTCGACAATTCCCACCAGATTATTCAAAAAATATTTGGAATTACCTTGCTTATCTATTTCA
>JBFLZA010001311.1:0-1381 GCA_040756535.1 Cyanobacteriota bacterium | reverse complement strand
CTCCCACTTAAGGGAACACCCCACGGCACGAGCTGACGACAGCCATGCAGCACCTGTCCCGCCTTCCTTGCGGATTTCCTCATGTTTCCATGAAGATATACGGCGGGATGTCAAACCCTGGTGAGGTCCTTCGCTTTGTCTCGAATTGAACCACACGCTCCACTGGTTGTGCGCCTCCCCGTCAATTCCTTTGAGTTTTAAGCTTGCGCTCGTAGTTCCCAGGCGGTCTGCTTAACGCGTTAGCTTACGACACTCCCTCGCGCAACGCGCGAGCTTCGAACAGTTAACAGTTGACAATCAACAAATTAACTAAAGATGGAATAAAAACTCTTTAAGTTAACTGTCAATTGTTAATTTGTTAAATGTCGATGCTCGATCGCTCCGCGAGAGAGCATCTAGCAGACATGCGTTTAGGGCTAGGACTACGCAGGTCTCTAATCTGCTTCGCTCCCCTAGCTTTCGTGTCTCAGCGTCAGATAAGGACCAGGAAGGTGCCTTCGCCTTTGGTGTTCCTGACGATATCAACGCATTTCACTGCTTCACCGTCAGTTCCCCTTCCCTCTCCCTTTCTCAGAGGCTGCCCATCTCGTCTCCAACGCCGAGGTTAAGCCTCGGGCTTTAAGAGACGATGCGGCAACCTGCCTACACGACACTTTACGCCCAGTAAATCCGGATAACGCTCGCACCCTACGTATTACCGCGACTGCTGGCCACTTCGTGAACAGTTGACAAATTTACAAATTAACAAATTGACAACTATTCATACGAAATAACATTGGACTATATCATCACTGAAAATCAGTGCCTAACGTGTAGTCTCTGAGGCTCGCCCCGATAAAATCGGGGATTGCCTGCTGATTGTTTGGAAACCTTTCCCGATAGTCGCTATCTTCATAGGTTTACAGAAGATTGTTACCAGAAAGTGGTACTTCTGCGTTATCCAAATTTTCCAGCATATAGTTAGGTTTATACTACGCACCACGACCTTCTAGATGAACTATCGACCAATTAACAGTTAACAAATTAAGAAGTATATGAAGAGCGTAACTTTTTGGCTAATCCACCAAGTTGTTTTGCAATACTCTCTGCCAAAACTTTTACATTTTCAAAAGAGTCATGAGTAATTAAGCTATTATCTAAAGCAATATCTAAGCATGCGAGAGATTCATTGATAGATCCTAATGAATTCTCAACAAATCGTTTAAAATCTTTATCAGAAAATTTCGCTGAACCTTCTGCTATATTTAAACAAACAGAAAGAGCAGCTCTTCTTAACTGATCAGCTAATTCCCAATGTTCCCTCGAAAATCTTTTAGATAGTTCTATAACTTTATATCTCCAATGTTAATTAGTTAATTATCAATTGGTCAATAGTTCGTGC
>JBFLZA010001310.1:0-1385 GCA_040756535.1 Cyanobacteriota bacterium | reverse complement strand
TTGAGAAAAACGCTATGAAGAAAGGAGGCAAAAGACCGCGCACGAAAGGAGAACCCGCCTTCTATGATGAGATGAAGAAACGGGTAAATTTCACCCTGACTCCCACTAGCATTGAGGGTTTAGATGAGTTAGCTAAAGCGTGGGATGTCTCTCGCTCCGAACTGATGGAACGCATCGGTCGTGGCGTTATTCCAGTATCAAAGCCGGAGGAGTCAACTAGCTAAAAAAGCTTTTGAGTACCTTATCGGGCTTGCCTATAACGAATTAGTTAGAAGGAGAAGGACTATTTGCAGGGAAGAAAGCAAAAGGAGCCAAGGTTTCACTCCTTAAACAGCAAATTGCTGAATTGGAGAGCATCCTAGACTCCCTTAAATCAAACAAACAAATATTAAATTTTGTAGGACGGGCTAGAGGCTTCTAGCTCAGAAGGTGCAAGACTCGGCAAAGTTGAATCACCATCTGGGCGGCTTATAGCTAACCCGCGCTGGCTTTATCGTAGCAAGAATTATAACTTTGTTACAACAAGTTGAAGCCGAAAATAGATCGCCTCTATCCGTCTCTACGCAACACACAAGCGATGGAGGCATCTATTATGGTTGCAGCAGCAGCCGGAAAAACTATAGGGTTGAAACCAGCCGACCCACTGGGAGCAAGATTTTGCGAATATTTTAATCACCCGTGGAATTTTCTATCAGCTCCCGTGCCAGAGCCAGGGAGTAAACCTCAGTGGACGACACAGAACCGCTACCCCCTCCAACCCCGCAATCTCTGGGCAACGTACAAAGACCCGAACATCATCCTAGGGTTGCGATTTGGCAGCGAGACTCGCTACGCACTCATCGATATCGATAGAGGCAGCGACTACCACCCCAACAATGACCCAGAGAAATTTCAATTAATCCTTCAAGCAGCCGAGAAAATTGGGCTATGTCGCCACTTACCCGTCCAGTCCAGCAGTAGCGGCGGGTTACATATTTACTTCTTCTTATCAGAGCCAGTACCCACCCTTGGGTTAGCCAGTGCCATTAAATTCGCCCTCCTAGATGAAGGATTGCAACTAAGCGCCGGACAGCTAGAAATCTTCCCCAACGTCAAACCCTACAGCAAAGGAAAACCCACTAATTACAACGGACATCGCTTGCCCCTCCAAGCAGGCTCCTACCTGCTGGACTCTGACCTCCAACCCCTCACCAACGACATCTCCCGCTTCCTGGAAGTAGCTTCCATGCACGGGACAAAGCAGGATATGTCCGAGTTGAGAGAAGCGATCGCTGCCGCCCTACAACGTCAAAAACTCTCCTCCCTCCCCCACACAACTTCTAAAGCCGAAGTTTGGAAACGACACTTAGAAACTCGGATTCGCGAAGGTTGGACAGCGTCAGGGC
>JBFLZA010001309.1:0-1386 GCA_040756535.1 Cyanobacteriota bacterium | reverse complement strand
AGGTTGAGAAGATGGCGATCGCTCTCAAATAAATAAGATTTGCCAACAAAGTTAATTTTTTAGCGATCGCACATAGGCTTCTATAGTTGGATTTAGTCTGAACAACGAGGGCGTTGGTGTAGCTTGTCGTAGGAATTCGCTATTCGGTGTATCTTCTAATAAACAACGTCTTTTTAAGGATTGTATAGTTTTGAATAACTCTGAGGCGGAATCAGGTATTTCTTGTAAAATCTGGCTCAAAGTAACGGCATCTTCTTGTTTGGCTAAATAATTCATTACCTGTTTTTCTGACTCGGATAATCTTATCCACAAACGACTGAGTTGAGATGCGATCGCACTACTTAATATCAAGGAAGGATAAGTTAAAAATTCCGTGACTTTACCAGCGAATAATTCTTGAATCATCGTTGCTGTCATTTCTAACCATAAGGGATGACTCTGATACTTTTCAATTAAGGTGTCCCACATCTGTTCGTCTGACAGTTCTTTATCCCTTAATATTTGTTTAGCAGACTCTCCCAAACCAGCGAGTTTTAAGCAGCGGGCGAATTTATGGCGAGTAGCGATCGCATCTTCTGGTTGTTCGCTAGTAATCAATAAAAAACTACTTGCATGAGACAATTCTGCAATTTGCTTAAATAAAAAATAATATCCCTCAAACTGTGCTTGAAATTGACCAGCAAATTTCCCTTGCTGAAACAACATCTGTAAATCATCAATAATAATTAAGCAGCGATATTTGCGTAGAAATTTCAGCAATAAATCGACTTTGCGGTCGAGAGCATTGGGCAGAATAGATGAAATATTGGGTAGTGCTAAACAGGAAAGGATGGGAGAATAAAATCGATGTCATTCCATAAGTTTGCTGATGTCTACTGCTCTGCCTGCCTGTCCTAGTTGTCAGTCTGAAGATGTGGTAAAAAACGGTCGAACTCGTCATGATAAGCAGAACTACAAATGTCGCGATTGTGGGCGGCAGTTTGTCGAAAATCCACAGTGGCGCATGATTTCAGAGGAAACTAAAGGCATCATTGATCGATTGTTGCTGGAGAAATTGCCCCTAGCTGGCATTGCCCGTGCGTTGCAGATTTCAGAACTCTGGGTGCAACAGTATGTCAATCAGAAGTACAAGCAGGTGCTTGACTGAGGTGCAAGTGCGCCCAAAGCCGAAACGCCGTCTGACGGTGCAGATGGATGAGTTATGGTCGTTTGTGAATCACTTGGGCGACAAGCAGTGGGTGTGGCTTGCCCTTGATGCAGAAACCCGTGAAATTGTGGGCGTTCACATCGGAGACCGCAGTGCAACATCGGCTCAAGCCTTGTGGCAGTCGATGCCTCCCATCTATCGCCAATGTGCTGTATTTGGAGCGTGATTTTTGGTCAGCT
>JBFLZA010001308.1:0-1386 GCA_040756535.1 Cyanobacteriota bacterium | reverse complement strand
ATCGTTGGATAGCAAAAATGGCACGTTCCGCCGAAGCTTGACGCGCCATTGAGTTAAGCTTTCCTGCCCATTCAAACTCTTTAGCTAAGACAGCACCTTGTTTGTAGAGGTCGGACAGCTTAACGTTCTGATTATCCATCCAGTACCGAAGTGCTTTGTTTCGGATAAACTGAGCGGTGCGGATCATGTCGTCAATGACCCGATACTGCTGCAACTTACCTTTTAACTTAAACTCAAGTACAATCATGAGAATATTTTACTATCTTTACGGCTATATGTAGCTATAAAACAAGAAAAGTCGCCCTAGAAGGGCAAGGCTTTAGACCCATTAATTTCGGTAAGGGTATCCTCAAGTCAGCCCCAAGGGCATACATCTGTAGTAGGTATTTCGGTAAGCCCATAGATGAATCTAGGCGGACAATCCTTGCATCCAAAATTCTTGCATCCAAAATTAAGTGACAAGTTTCTGTTAATGTTCTTTGTATTAAATTACACGGCGCAGCTTAACAACAATCTGCCTCTCCAGGTAGGGAAGTGGACAAAATAGTGATGGTAACTTCTACTAGGTAGACGATAAAAAGCAAAGAAACCTCGAAGTCCCCAGGCGTTGGTACTGGGGTTTTTGTTGATGTACGAAATCGTTCCCTTGGTGGCTAAGACAAGTTGAGTGAAGGAGGATTTTGAGGACGCTTGAGCTGCTTTATCACCCAATCTCGAACAACTTGATGCACTTTGTCAGCTACTTCATCTAAACCATGATTAGCATTGGGATAGAAAATCAGATGCTTGGGTTCAAGAGCAAGCTGATAAATATGTTGCGAACAGACTGGCGGCAGTACAGAGTCAGCAGTACCATGAATGAGCAAGATCGAGCATCGTGTGGCTAGTTCTGGGACTGGGTCTGCACCGTAGGATTGAGTAGCCAAGGTGATAACAGTGCGAACATCCTCAGCTTGAGTGGCCGCTTGAATGACTACTGCACCCCCAAAAGAGTGACCAATAAGTGCAAATGATTCGATGCCTTGGTCATGTAAAAAGGTAATACCTGCTAGAACATCGACAACAGCATCTTCTAGTTCTGTTGGGTAGCGGAAGCGCACTCGCAGGGATGCGATCGCTTCACTTTGCAATTCCTGACAAAGACTGGGGTACAATCCTTGAGCCGGTGTATCCCAATCCCCACCAACACCACCCACCCAAATGGCAGCGTGTTTGGCATTCGTTACCGGATAGTAGCGGCAAAAAATTGGATCAAACTGAGTTATGAGTTTGACTGGATGATAGCCTTCCTGTTGAGGTTGTATTTCAACATCCTGGACCATCATCTCAAATGATTCATCGTAGATAGGCTGCACACCATCCTCCACTATAGTTATCAAATTAGAG
>JBFLZA010001307.1:0-1387 GCA_040756535.1 Cyanobacteriota bacterium | reverse complement strand
CACCGTTGATTGAACAATTTATCAACGAAAGTCTGCGGCAACCCCCTGCTGAGTCGCTGGATGTGTTTATTTCCTATTCCCGTGCTGACTCGGATTTTGCCAGAAAGCTGAATGATAGCTTACAGATGCAGGGCAAGACGACTTGGTTTGACCAAGAAAGCATTGCATCGGGGAGTGACTTTCAGCAGGAGATTTATCGAGGAATTAAAGCGTGTGACAACTTTTTATTTATTCTCTCACCGCGATCGGTTGCTTCGCCCTATTGTGCAGGTGAGGTGGAGTATGCAGCGCAGTTAAATAAACGCTTTGTGACAGTGCTGCATCGAGAGGTGCATTCAATAGAGCTGCATCCAGAGTTAGCGAAGGTGCAATGGATTGATTTTAATCAAAATGAGCGGGATTTTAATGCCAATTTTAACCAACTGGTGAGAACTCTCGATACTGATCGATCTCACGTACACAGTCATACTAAATGGTTGCAACGGGCGCTGGAGTGGGAGCAAAAGGATAAAAGTGCTGACTTGCTGTTGCGGGGGAGTGAATTTGCCATTGCTCAAAACTGGTTGCAGGAAACGGAGCAACAAAAGAAACAGCCTGCCGCGACTGTGTTGCAGAGGGATTTTATTACAGCAAGTCGGGAGGCAACAGAAGCTGCCCAAAAGCGGGAAAAGTGGCGAATCATCATCTTAAGGTCACTGCTCGGTTTTGTGAGTGCTGGATTCGTGATTTCTATTTACGCTGTCGTGTTCGCTCTCAATCAGTGGAAACGAGCAGAAATCTCTCAAATCAAATCTCTAGGTCAATATTCATTATCACTCTCTGATTCAAATCGGCAGTTCGATGCTTTACTCGAAGCGATTAGGGCAGGAAGATATCTTCAAAAACAAAAGATCACTGAAAGCGTAGTTTTGACAGCTTTACAGGAGGCAGTTTATGGCAATGGATTCAGAGAACACAATAGCTTGACCGCCCATACCGATACAGTCAACAGCGTAGTGTTCAGCCCCAACGGCAAGACAATTGCCTCTGCTAGTAAAGACGCAACTATCAAACTCTGGAGTGTTAATGGGAAGTTACTCCACACCATCAAAGGACATACTTATGGGGTCAACAGAGTAGTATTCAGCCCCGACGGTAAGACAATCGTCTCAGCTAGCGATGACCAAACCATCAAACTCTGGAGCCTTGAAGGGAAGTTACTTCACACTCTCAAGGGACATACTAATGAGGTCTGGGACGCAGTGTTCAGTCCCGACGGCAAGACAATTGCCTCAGCGAGTAAAGACAAAACCATCAAACTTTGGAGCCTTGAGGGTAATCTAATCCGCACCCTCGAAGGGCATACTAATAGGGTCAACAGCGTAGTGTTCAGCCCCAATGGCAAGAT
>JBFLZA010001306.1:0-1389 GCA_040756535.1 Cyanobacteriota bacterium | reverse complement strand
AGTGTTCCAACAACTGAATGCCACTTAAAGAAGCTAAGTCAGGGTTGTTTACTCTATAGTAAGTAGCTAGGCACAATTAAATATAAGACGCGATCTTGGGCATATTCACCCTTTACACTTCTGGCTTCCATGCCATCAATAATTGCCATCGCCAAATCGTAGTTATTGTCAAACATTTGTCCAGCAATTTCATGAGTTTTTAGTTGATGCCACTCTTCCTCGATCCGATTCATTTCGGAACAATAGGGTGGTAAGAAGAAAACGAATAATCCTTTTTCCTGCCACTCAAGCCATTTTTGTTTTGCTTTCTTGCTGGTATGCAAAGACCCATTGTCGTGAACAATGACACTGATACGACCAGTTTCAACTAAAGTGTTTTGTGCCTTAGCTGCAACCCAATCCATAACCTCGATGTAGCGTTTTGTTTTGAACCCACCTTGAACCAAGGCATATTCAAAACTGACTTGGGGTTGCCATAAACCCAAAATACTAATGCGACCACCACGGCTACCAACTTGTGCCATTTGTTTTTGGCTACCGATACGACTGTAACTGTAGCTAACGGGACTCCAACGACAACACCCAGACTCATCAAGATACTTAAGCTCGACATAACCCTCTACTGCCGCTTGCTTTAAGGTATCTAGGTCTGCTTGCTTAATTCGTCGTTTTTCTGGGTCTTGTTTTCTCTTATGAGTATGGCGGGTGCGTTTCCATTTCCACTTTTTTTTTGAGCAAACGTCGCAGACGAGACGGACTCAGTTGCACATTTCGGTCTTGAGCCAATTTTTCTGATAACTGCAAACTGTTATAAGTACGGGGTTCTAACTCTAAGCAATCCTCTAAATATGCTAAGTCTGCCTCAAGCCATTTGCACTTTGCTCCACGCCCAGAAGTTTCCCACAATCCTCCCAAACCCTTATTTTCCCAACGCCTCAGTGCTGCTCGTACCGTATGTTCGTGACACTCAAAAATTTTAGCGATCGCTGGTACATTCCATCCTTGGGCATTTAATCGAATTATGTGGGCGCGATCTCGTGTTCGTTGAGGAACTGTTGTCGCAGACCGCAACTCCAAAAGCGTCAAATCTTCTAAATCTGTTAATCTAACTCGCAATGGAGCAGACATCTCGTAGTACCTGTTTTTTTGACCTTCTCTATCTTATATTTAATTGTAACCACCTACTTAACCAGCATCAAAAAAGGGTGAACTCTTACGTCCTTCATTCAGACCAGAAATTACAAAATGCTCTAACAACTGGCTGTTACTCAAATTAGCTAAGTCACTGTTATTAGCTCGATAGTAGTTGAAGTCAATATATGGTGAGAACTGACGCCCTTCATTTAAACCAGAGATTTGAAAGTGGTTCAACAGTTGAGAGTTATTTAA
>JBFLZA010001305.1:0-1394 GCA_040756535.1 Cyanobacteriota bacterium | reverse complement strand
CCCCCCCCCCCACCCCCCCCCCCCCCCCGCGCCGCGCGGGGGCGTGGCGGCGGTGGGAGGCGACTCAGATCGTTTTGGGATAATTCCATTAGCTGGACATTCCGTACCGGCTTTGGCTTTTCCTGGGAGGAAAGAGACCAATACGGAAGCGAGACTCCAAGTACCGCATGGATGCCTACGGAAGCAAGAACAGCAATACCGGTTGGCTGACTTAACTTTTGGGGGATGCTTTTGAGCAAGTTGGGGAAGCTTTTGGTAGAAGAAGCGTAGAACATAGAAGT
Organism: Cyanobacteriota bacterium; assembly: GCA_040756535.1. Taxonomy (GTDB): domain Bacteria; phylum Cyanobacteriota; class Cyanobacteriia; order Cyanobacteriales; family Coleofasciculaceae; genus JBFLZA01. The sequence continues at coordinate 1,113 of JBFLZA010001305.1, read as the reverse complement.
TTCGGTTTACTCCGCTGCGTTGTTAGGGACAGCTTAATAGTTCAATCTGTTGAAAGCAGTATCCGCCAAGAATCGCTAGGCAAGAACTTTCATGATAGTAAAAAGCGGTTTTTTAGAGACTGGGATCAAATCGCTGGTTTTTATCGATTTTGAACCCAAATTGCCCTTTTGGCGACAGAATTTGTCATCTTTCTACTAGGTTTGGACTAATTTAACTAGTAGATTGAGTAACTTTGACAACGAGTAGGGAAAAATAGGACAAGTTTAGGGTAGGGCGATCGCGCAAATTTTCATAAATCACCTGCTCTGGTAACGTTGCTCGTTCCACGACCCAAGCCTGCTCAAGAAGCTGACGTCGCCGCAGCACTTCCCAAACTTTAGGGTAGACCGAACTCACTTTCATTAGTACCACGACATCTGCCCAATCCAAAATTGTTTCCAATTCCCCCACATTATCGAGAGCTGGAAGCACAACGAGACGTTCTTGGCGCACTGTTAAGGGTATTCCTAAAACCGACGCTGCCGCCATTGGCGAACAAATCCCAGGTACTGCTTGGATCACACATTCGGGATGCAACTGTTGCAGCATCTGCGCTAAATAATTAAACGTGCTGTAAAAACTGACATCACCTTCACAAACAAAAGCCACATCTTGACCGAACTGTAGATATTCCCAGACCTGCTCGGCGGCAATTTGCCATGCTCGAGTCAAGGCGGCCGTATCCTGTACGTAAGGAAAGGTCAATGCCAGTTTGACTTGATGCTCCGCAAGCCATTCATCGACGATCTGTTCAGCTATTCCTGGCTTACCTTGGATGCCAGCAGGGCAAGCCACAACAGGTGACTGTTTTAGGATACGTAATCCTTTGAGGGTCATCAGTTCCGGGTCGCCCGGTCCAACACTAATACCGTAGAGTGTGCCAACTTGCACAGGCTTCACTTGTTAAGTTTAATTAATACTTAATTAATAACTATCAATCTCAGACAGTCAATCCAAAATTTAAAATCCAAATGCCACTACCCACCGTTATTTTACCGGGCTTTTTTGCAGGGGCTCTGGAATACCGTTCATTAGAGCAAGCTCTCCAACAGTTAGGATTTCCTGCTGTTACC
>JBFLZA010001304.1:0-1398 GCA_040756535.1 Cyanobacteriota bacterium | reverse complement strand
ATTGATTCTTCGTTTGCCTTCCCTTTAATTAAGAAATAACTATTTGGTACTTCCTTGAGAATCTTCATCTGCAGTCGTGCTGTATCAACGTGTCGCTTGTAGCCACTCTGAGAGCTGAGATACACCACCGCATCACCAGGAATATCCAGCATATCGCGCCGCAGCGTCGGCACACCTACCTCAAACCCATCCACTGCTATGTAAGTTTGGGGCAATCGCCAGATTTTCTCCGTGTAGTAATCCTGAGCCGATTCCGGTAAAACATAAGGGTCAGCAATAAAGTAATCCACTGCTGGGATTCCTGAAGCGTCCCATCCCAACCAAGTAACTTGAACAGGGGCTGGTTTGAGGGCCATTACATCACAGCTACTGTCTAGCGTGATGCTGTCAAGATCGATCAGAATATCAATTTCATCCTTGTAAATTTGCTCAGCAATTTCCCATCCCTCTACCGAGAAGTAAGCCATGCTGACTTGGCTAATATACCATTCTTGCAAGGCTTCACCTGTTCTTTTATGATTCAAGAAATAGCCATTAATCTCAAATCGTTCGCGGTCATGATGCTGAAGTACCCAGCGTGCCAGCCAGCCAACCGAATGCTGTCTCAAACAATGGGATATGTACCCGATCTTTATAGGCTTAGAAGGAGTGCCCGACTCTCGGCGCTGTACATTGCTCGCTCTATATTGCTCTACTCGCTCCTGCGAACAAATTTGAAGGTTGGTTTGGCAAAGTTGAGCCAATTGATTCTGAAGAGGTTTATTAGTCTGTGGTTTATCCTGAACGTAAGGGGCAAAATAATTGGTACTAAAAAGACGTAGAACTTGGAGGTGAGTCAGTGTTGTTGGCTGGGCTTCTATCAGCGACAACAGCAGTGATTCCTGCTGCTGGCATGCTGATAAAGCTTCTTCCCAATATCCTCCTGCGCCCATCAACCCCCGAATAATTTGGTAGTTTGCAAAAATTTTATCGGGTAATTCTTGTGATAGTGAATAGGACAGCCTAGGGGTTGCGATCCCCTGCTCGTATTCACCGGCATTTTGATAAAAAAAGGCCAACTGGCGCAACACTTCTAGATTATTAGTCTCTAAGCGCAGAAAGATTTCGGCTATGCGTGCTGCTAGTTTTGGTTGCCTGTGGGAGTAGGCGATCGTCATAGCGGCGGGGAATACTGCAATCAGAAAGGCTTGAATGTCGCGGACATGAGCCAAACTCGCTTGCACCAATTCCACCGATAAGGGATGCAACGGTGTGTAATCTAAAACCCGCTGCAACGTTTGCATTAATAAACCAAAATCTACCTCTACAGGTGGAGCAACCTCTAGGAACTCAATCACTTCCCAATCTTTCAGCTCATCTCCTGTGAACGTCTCAAGCTGGATGCCAAGCTGAATCAGG
>JBFLZA010001303.1:0-1398 GCA_040756535.1 Cyanobacteriota bacterium | reverse complement strand
TCGCTGTATTAGTCGGAGCTAGTTTTCTTTCAGCGTCTATCTTCTGGTCTGTTTCCACTTGTAAGTTTAAGGGTCTTTTTACCTTAAAGTTTGGGAAATGTGAGCTGACTATTGATACTCGCGACCTGAAACCGACTACTGACTCACTTGTAACAACACGATAACCACTTTCTCTAGAGACGGCTTATGAGTCTTTTTATAGTTGGCTCATAAGCCGCTTCAATAATTTGTTTCAACCAAAATCTTTTATGGAGGTTTGGACAAGTCAGTTGTTTGAGGGATGATCGCTCGTGCAAAAATGTGGCTTACGTTTTGATCGGCGTTGAACCTTCTACTAAATTCCTATCGCGTACCAATTGGTACTTGGCACGACCTTCAGAATGCGATCGCGCTTACACGAGAGCATCCTTTCCTCTAGCACTAGAATTTTAAATAACCCTGCTCCGCCTTCTTTTTCTAAATGCGCGAGTAGGTATAAGTACAAATTTATGAGAAGCATTTCATTATCTAACCTTTCTCTTCTGTATATTGAGTCACTTAAATTCAAAAATCAGGGCTTCTCTTTGGAGATCGCAGCCGTTGGTACGAATCAAAGGTTTCTCATCTACTTGAACAATATCCTTAACTTTAACTTTTCAAGAGATTCTTTAGATGATGAGGAGGAGAATGAGGAGATAAACATCCTAGAAGTTGTTCATGAGTATCGAACTTTAGCTCAGAACGAACTTAAGAGCTATTCATATTTAGTTGATGATGTAAAGACTTTACCAAAGTTGCACATTGTTACTATTCAGGGCAGTGGTAGTGTAATGGGTATCATCTGTAAAAAAGTTGAAGTGCGATAGTAGAATGCTATTAATTTTATAATTTGGGAAGAGCAAACCAAACTCGACCTCTCGCCAGAAATGCACCAACAGCTCACCAAACTCGCTAACCGCACTGGCAGGAAGAAATCTGAAGTGCTGCGATTTTTACTGGCTGAAGCGTTGACAGAACTTGAGGAAGACAGTTAAGTGCCAATTGGTACGCGGTTTGGGTTGTGCCAAAATGCGAGGTAGTTCTAAACCGATTAAGATAGACCACTAGAACTAATCGGCATCTAGAAATACCTGAATTTCTGCCAGCCGCTTCCGAATTTCCCTTAACCGCGATCGCAATTGAGTTAGCTGATTCCTTCTCTCAACTCCCGCTTGCGCTTCCAAGCAGCGTGGATCGTTTGAACGACCTAAATGAACCACCTTTACTTTTTGCGATTGTTCCACTGGTTCAAAAATGGCTTCTTGTGAAGACAATTTTTCGTACTGATAGAGCCTGCCCCGGCGATTGACACTATATTGATGTACCTCTGCCCCTTCCACCGCAATGTAATGCCCCTCAAAATCTGTCAGTCGCTCTTTG
>JBFLZA010001302.1:0-1398 GCA_040756535.1 Cyanobacteriota bacterium | reverse complement strand
AATCTCATAAACTCAATTAGCCTTGCCGGCTCTAAACAGTCGCATCCCATTCGCAGTCACCAGCAGGGAAGTTCCCATATCTGCTAGGACAGCAACTGCTAGTCCCACACCCCCAAAAGTACCGAGTAGCAAAAACAGCCCCTTGGTTACGAGTGAAAAAACAACATTCTGCTGAATCACAGATACAGTACGGCGACCCAAATCCACTGCATAAGCAAGTCGTCTTAGGTCATTGCTTACCAGCACTACATCAGCAGTTTCCAAAGCAATATCAATTCCGCCCACCGCAAAGCTGATATCCGTTGCTGCTAAGGCGGGTGCATCGTTAATCCCATCACCTACCATACCCACTACCCCAGAACGACGCAGCTGATGAATCTCTTGGAGTTTATCTTCCGGTAGGAGTTCCGCTCGATACTCTGAAATGCCAACCTGTTTAGCAATCTGCTGGGCAATCGGTGCGCGGTCGCCTGTCAACATCACTAGCTGCTTCAGTCCTAGCTGCTTCAAAAGCCGCACGGCTTCCTGGGTTTCCAACCGGAGTCCGTCTGCTAAAGCGATCACTCCTAACAATCCCAGCCCAGTTCCCACAAGAACCGGGGTTTGACCTTGAGACTCAATCAATGCCAATAGTTGTTCTGCTTTTGGGGTAAAGGGGACATCATGATCTACAAACAGACGGCGGTTGCCAACCAGGTAGATTTGTCCATCCAATTGCGCTAAAATCCCTTTCCCTGGCAGAGCCTTAAAATCTTTAGGAGGCTGTAACTCTAACCCTTGAGCCAAAGCTTTCGTCACAATCGCTTGAGCGAGTGGGTGTTCAGACTGCTGTTCCAGGCTGGCAGCAATCATCAGGACTTCACTTGAAATTACCTTGCCCAGGTCATAAACCTCTTGAACCACTGGCTTGCCTTCGGTGAGGGTTCCAGTTTTATCAAAGGCGAGGGTCGTCATGCGCCCAGCTGTTTCCAAGGCATTCCCCCCCTTAAACAAAACACCCTGGCGGGTGGCAGCGCCAATTGCACTCACTATTGAAACGGGGGTGGAAATTACTAAGGCACAGGGACAGGCAATCACCAGCATGACGAGTGCCCGATAAATCCAAACGTTGAAGGGTTGGGCAAAAGCTAAAGGAGGAATGAGAGCAATACCGAGAGCTGTCAAAATCACGACAGGCGTATAGACAGATGCGAAGCGGTCTACCCAGAGCTGTGTAGGGGCGCGGGTTCCTTGTGCTTGCTCAACCAGCTGAATGATGCGTGCAACGGTAGTATCACTCGACCGATGCGTGACTTGAACCTCTAAAAAGCCTGTTTGATTCATCGTTCCAGCAAAGACGCGCTCACCTGGCGCGTTATATTCAGGGATTGATTCTCCAGTGATGGGGGATTGGTCAAA
>JBFLZA010001301.1:0-1399 GCA_040756535.1 Cyanobacteriota bacterium | reverse complement strand
GAACTAGAAGGGTAGTTATAGCTATCAATAGCCATCCTTTCATACTGTTGTAACCTCATAACATAAGCTCCAGGTGAGAGATAGCTTTCACTATTTATCGCGATCAGAGATAAGTTGTGAAAAGGGGGCATAGCTTTGCCCTACGCATGGGATTCTTCCTGCACCCCGTTCAAATTCTAAAAAGTATCGCTATCGCTCTTCTAGAGCATGTGAAAATCCAAATTCATCTTTTTCAAATCTCGCTTTGAGCTGGTAGGAAGTTTTTTTAACCCTCCCTTACTGTTGTAACAAATCTAAAGGAGACGGATTGTCGAGATTGACCAATGTCTCAGCTCCTGGTAAGAACTCTTTGCGTAAAGTTAATTCTCCTGTTCCAGTTACTTTGGCATAGTTATAAAGCGGACTGAAGGGTGTACCTGGAGGCTGCCACCTAATAATACGAATATTATCGAAGTCTGCTGTTGCCTTGCCTTGCTTGGGAGCTTGCAGCCTCAAATAGAGTCCAAGTGCAACTGTGTTGCGTGGTACCGTCACATTAAGACGAAAAGGTGTCCATGTATTGTCTTGTTTGACGATTAGCGGTTTCATCTGCTTTGCCTGGGATTTTCCCCTGGTCTGGGAGTACCAGCTGATTTGTAAGCTAGACTGTACATCCTTACGAGAGCGCATCATTCCGACGATCGATAGTTCTGAACCGGGTTCAACTAGAATTCGATGGATAGGCGACAAAATAACATCAGATTCATTAAATCCCTTTCGCTGAAGACGTACTCCTCCTTTACCTTCATAGGCATATTTAGCGCCTTCTAATTTGTCAACGCCTGTAAATGCCCAAAGTGCTTTGCCTTGGTGTTGTTCATCTGCAATCTCATCTTCAAACCCGCCGACCCACAAAAGATCCCGGCCTAACCTCAAACTACCTGTTCCAGAAAAGTTGGTTACCCACCATCCCTGATCTATCCGGAAAATACTATCTTTACTAGCTTTAATTGGCAGCGTGACATCGCGATGGACTCTACGATCATTCACGTCAATTTCCATTGCGCCATCTTCAACTAAGAAGGGGCCGAGATCGCGTCCTGCCGCACCTCTAGCCACAAAATCAGCGAGCTCGCCCGTGACGCCTTTCGGTAAGTAACCCTCTATCATCAGCGGTTCAGTGTAGGCTTGCACGACTTTGCCATTTCGTAGATGAACCGCTAATAAGTAAGACTCAAACGTCGGCCATACAGTTTGATCAAAAAGAAAGTTGCCTAACGTCCAGGCCACAAGCGATGAACCATCCCAATTGAAGCCACCCACTACATGAGGGTGATGATTGATCACCAATGTCGCGCCAGCCTCACGAGCTGCAATTGTCAGCCGGCGTAAATTCTCACTTGGTGTGCGCTGGTACTCG
>JBFLZA010001300.1:0-1399 GCA_040756535.1 Cyanobacteriota bacterium | reverse complement strand
TGACCCACCCCTGTCACACTACCGAGTTCAATGCGTCCTCCTGCTGCTGTCAGTCTCCCTCCCTCTAGGAGTACATCCCCACCAACCAGCGCTAGAGTTCGACCCGGTTCCACCTGTAGACCTGGGGGGCTATCATCTGAATTAGGCTGATAAATGGGGCTAGGTGCTTGGGAACGATTGACAATTGGTTGAGCGGCAACGGCATTAAACCACAAAGCTGAAGGACTGACGCTGAGTAGATTACTCGTTGCCGGTTGTGAAGCGCTGAATAGTCCCGTATCGCCCAGCTTTACTGCATCAGCCGTCGTTGCCAAAAATGAACCTTGCACGTCTAAACTGGCATTAGGTCCGAACACAATCCCGTTAGGGTTAATCAAAAACAAATTAGCATCGCCTAAAACCCCCAACCGTCCCAAAATATCCGAACGGTTAGCCCCCGTCACGCGAGTGAGAATGTTTAATATTCCTGTCGGTGGGGTGAAATAAGCGCCTCGTCCTTCACCGACATTGAATTGAGAAAAACTATGAAATAGGTTAGCATCGCGAGGTGCCCCACCATCTATCCGGTCACTGGGAATACCATTGATATTGACATTGGATGTAACCACAGAACCTTCAGCGCCCAGCGTATTGTCAGGTACGATTTGAGCCAAAACACTCTCCCCCACTGCGGTCAAGAGTGTCCCAACTATTGCAACGCTACCAACAAGCTTCAACTGCCAACACCGGCCGAACCAGCTTTTAGCAATCATTTGGGGGCCTCCAAAACATTTTTAGCAATCTATCACTGGAGTTGGCTAGTAAGCATTCTAATCACGCGAGAATAAACCTTAACTCGATTTATACAATAGATGTTGAACTGAAGTTAGGCATTTACCTGTTGTGCCAAGTTAATGGCAAACCCTAGCTAGACTGATCGCACAATGTGAGCAGCTACCATTGCACAAATGTGCAACTTCAGCTCGGAATGTAGTTAAAGCTTCGTCCAAAATCCTCCTTGGAACCTACCCTATCCTCCTATGCCTTGCCGACACCGCCGATTCCGTGTCCGTCGCGTTCTGGTGGTTCTATTCCTGAGCAGCCTCACTTTTTGCCTGTGGCTGAATTACGTTCCCTTCACCACTTGGCAAGCAAGATGGGGAACAGTCGCAACCGCACAGTCTGCCAATGCTACTCAACTCGTACAACAAGGAATGGCACGTATAATTCACGAATCTCTTGCAAGACTTGCCCATCCATTGCGGCTTTTTGTAATCTCATAAAGGCATTGATGTCTTCCTGAGCATATTTGGTTGTCTGTAAAAGCTGCCGCAGTTGCTCTTGAGCAGCTATCGTTAGATAACCTGTTGCCAAAGCCTGTTGAACTATGTCGCGAATTAAAAGCATTTGGAACCTCCTC
>JBFLZA010001299.1:0-1401 GCA_040756535.1 Cyanobacteriota bacterium | reverse complement strand
ATCACCGCCAGAAACTTATGGTCTCAACCCCACGAAGCTGGGCAATTGCTTCTAGAAGTTAAAAAGCAAGAAATTCGCAAGACTGGCGTTCTAGAATATTTCGCCCCCCAAGGTCAAGGATTGAGGGAAGTTGGCGGCTTGGAAGGGATTAAAGCTTGGATTGAGAGTCGTCGGCAGTGGTTTGAGCAAGACACTAACCCCGATATGCTTCCCCGCGCCATTTTACTGGAAGGCTTTCCTGGATGCGGTAAAACATTTGTTGCGCGGGCGATCGCTCAAGAATGGCGAGTGCCACAAATCAACTTTGAAATCTCGCGCTTGCAATCCAAATGGGTAGGCGAATCAGAGAGTAATACATTCCAAGCCTTACGAGCAATTGAAGCTTCAGCTCCTAATATTCTCTTCATGGATGAGATTGAAAAAGCCTTTGCTGGGGTAGGTGGTGATAGTTCTGGAGTCAGCACACGCCAATTTGGCACTTTTCTATCTTGGCTGAACGATCATCAATATCCCATCTTTTTCATTGCCACTTCCAATGACACAACCCCACTACCTCCTGAACTTTTCCGTGCTGGTAGATTTGATGAGATTTTCATCGTTATGCCCCCCAACACAGAGGAGCGTTGTGAAATTATTCAAAAACGCACCCAAGCCTACAAACTCCCACCTATTCCTCAAGCTACCTTTGCCTTCCTGGTGGAAAATACCAGTGGCTTTTCTGGAGCCGAACTAGACAAGCTGATTAAAGAAGCTATTTACCTAGCTGAATTTGGTTACTTACCAACTGAATCTCACTGGCGGCAAGCTTTAAATAAAATCACTCCCCAGTATCGTACTCCCAAAATGCAAGACCTTTTGCAGAATTATCTAAGGCTGTTGGAAGAAGGCAGTGGCAAACCAGCCTCAGCTGTGGAAGTTGGATTCTTGGAAAGTTTAATTCTATCGCCAAATCAATGATTCCAATCCCTGATAGAGATTCAGGTTAACTCCAGCTTCTGTGAGGATATTAGCCTTAGTAAGCGGTGGAAAGAGATGGAACTGTTGGCGAGCGCGCAAATGATTGACAAAGTAATTATTGCTATTACTCACCCGGCTTTTAGTCGCCAACCCAAACCTGTTTCTTCAGGTTAAACACATCGCAATGCCTTTTTCATAGTAGGCTGCCTCGTTGATGAAAATGGGGTACACAGTTGAGTTACCTTCATAAGTGATCGTCTGACCATCAAATGTCAAAAAAGTCCTTTTACTGTCAAGACCTCCAAAGCTACGATGTAATGCAGGAGATGGGGGTAAGGTCTTCAACGCCTGATTCCCTTAAACTGTCGTTCTGAATTGAGATAACGATCTGCGGCTTTCGTGTAATAGCCACATGGAACCCTGTTGTTTTTTTTACTGCGGCGG
>JBFLZA010001298.1:0-1402 GCA_040756535.1 Cyanobacteriota bacterium | reverse complement strand
TAGCCGGTGCTTGTACGATCGCCCAAGGCAGTCAAGAGAAGTTGCGGTTGGGTGATATTTCAGTTCGGCGGGACTGGGGTTGGGCACCAGAATATGTTGAGGCGATGTATTTAATGTTGCAACAGGAAAAGCCTGATGATTATGTGATTGCAACAGGTGAAAGTAATAAGTTAGAAGACTTTGTAGCGGCAGCTTTTGCTTGTGTGGGCTTAGATTGGCACGATTATGTCGTCATTGATGCCGGTTTTTACCGGCCTACAGATATTGCAGTCGGCAGAGGTCATCCAGCGAAGGCGCGGGAACAGCTAGGTTGGCAAGCGAAATACAAGATGCAGGATGTGGTGCGAATGATGGTAGAAGCAAAGCAGGCAACTTTGGTAAAACAGGAGTCATGATCTCGCTGAACTGTCATCTCCTGAAATCTACTAATTAACGTCAGTTCGGGTTAAGCAGAAGTAGGCAAAGTCGGCTCAGTGACAAGGGAAGGCTTCTTGGGTTGGTGGCAGTAGGCAATTAAACCGCAGACCAAGTTAACTAAGCAGTTGACAGGAGAACGGTGACGAGAATGCTCGAGCTGAGAAATGTTCTTCAACTGGTCAATGATGGACTCAATAATGGCTCGTCGACGCAACAGTAGCTTATCGCTCAAGCTCATCAGACGGTTCTTCATATTTCGTTTTAACTTGGTGACTAACTGGATACCAGCGTGCTGCCACAACTGCAAGGCAAGTTTCTGGGACACATAGCCCCGGTCACCAAACACCTTACCAAAGAGGCGTTGCAGGAGTTGGGGCACAGGCTGACGGTCATCAACGTTGCCAGGAGTGAGCAAGACATTGAGCAATTCTCCCTGCTCATTGACCACCAGATGCAACTTGAAGCCAAAAAACCAGTCTACAGAGGTTTTTCCCCTAGCTGCCAAAGACTTGAACACTTTGTGGGAGGCAATACGACGGTTGTGGCAAACCTTGATACTGGTCGAATCGATGAAACTAATCCCCGTACACTGGCCAAAGCAATGGCGCAAGTAGGTACACAAGGGAATTAAAGCCGACGGCATCCATTCCACGAAGCGGTTGTAACTCACCAACCTAGGGAAGGCGCTACGCCAATAGCGACAGACCAACTGCGTATAGAACCACTTGAAGTTGCGATAGGCCGACTGATGGAAGGCAATCAAGATGGTCATGATCTCGCTTAAGTGGAGGCTACGAGAGCGACGACGCTGTTGGAGTCCATCTCCCAGCAGTTGCTGCTGCCATCAAGGTTCAAACCACTGGCAGAAGTCGTCGACATGACAGAACAGGGATTCTAAACTAAGCATGGGGTGGTTAGATGCGTTGAGGATTAGGCACTTTCAACTGTATCTGTTCCGCCCCTCATTATCCCGAACTCACGTTAA
>JBFLZA010001297.1:0-1408 GCA_040756535.1 Cyanobacteriota bacterium | reverse complement strand
GATTGAAGCTACCGATACCTCTGCAAGCTTGCATGATAAATAGGCACAACAAGGGGCTGAAGCGACGGTCAAAGTGTTAGCCTCTGAAAGCACATTGCAGCACTATTTAGACAACCGCGAAGTGCAAGATGAAGCTTTGACACTCTATGCACACAAACTCTCTAAGGCTGAAGCGCAAATTGATTGGACTTCAACAGCGGTGCAAATTGACCGTAATATTCGCGCATTTAACCCATGGCCTGTCGCATTTATCGCACTGGATGAAAGCAATAATCTGCGCGTTTGGGGTTCGATGTTGTCTCAAGAAAATGCCCAAGCTCAAGCTGCAGGGACCATTTTAGCCATCGATAAACAAGGTGTTCATGTGGCTTGTGGCGATGAACAAGCAGTGTGTTTAAGCTCTCTGCAATGGCCTGGTGGTAAACCCCTAAATGCCGTACAAATTTTACAAACCCAAAAACTAAATATTGGACAAATTTTATAATGAAACAATCTCCCCACGCCTCAGGTAAGACCCTAAACTTACGTGCTCAGGTTGTTAAAACGTTATTGGCTGTCCAAAATGGTCAATCACTGGCATCGGTGCTTCAGCAACACATGGCGATTGTGTCTGACAAAGACCGTGCCTTGTACCATGAATTAGTTCTTGGCTGTTTACGCCAATGGCATGCGCTTAAACAAGTGACTTTACCGTTGTTGACTAAGCCACTGGAAAACCAAGTCGTTGAAACCTGTTTATATGTGGGTCTATACCAATTGCTGTGTACCCGCGTTGCAGCGCATGCCGCGATTTCTGAAACGGTAGAAGCAGCTAAACAATTGGGGATGGAAAGCTTAAGTGGTGTGGTGAATGCTATTTTGCGCCGTGCAACACGTGAAACGGAACAGTTCTACGATGTTCTAGAACAAGCTTCAAATTTGCCAAGTTGGTTAGCAAAGCGTTTGAAAAAAGACTGGGGCGAGCAACTGGCTGAAATTAGCTACGAGCTGAAACAAGTTGCACCCTTAACCTTGCGCGTCAACACCTTGCAAGTTAGCCGTGACGAATATCTGGAAATTTTAGAAGATGAAGGCATTGAAGCACATGCCTGTGAACTTTCAAATGTCGGCATTGTGCTGGATGACAGTCTGCATATCCCAAGCCTACCAGGTTTTGAAGTAGGTGGTTTTTCAGTACAAGATGAACATGCGCAACTCTGTGCAACATTGTTACCTGACTTAAATGGCAAATTCGTAATTGATGCCTGTGCAGCACCTGGCGGCAAGACAGCGCATATTTTAGAGATGTATCAGCCGAAAAAACTGATTGCACTCGACCAAGATGAAAAGCGCTTAAAACGTGTCTCTGAAAACTTAGAGCGTTTGGCTTTAAATGAAAAGTATGTCGACATTATCACTGCCGATGCAG
>JBFLZA010001296.1:0-1409 GCA_040756535.1 Cyanobacteriota bacterium | reverse complement strand
GATATTCAACGCCATCAAGTACAAACCGAAATATGTACTTGACGCGGATATCGCAAAATGCTTCGACAAAATTAACCATGAAGCACTGCTGAACAAAATAAATACATTCCCGACCATGAGACGTTTAGGATCGTGGATTTAATAAGATCCAGAAATGGTAGGCTGAACTCATCAATCAGCAACCCGTTTTTCCATGAACTCCTATCCAGCCGAGGTAGAGCCAAAAATGCAACGACTCTACGAGTCATTATCAGAGAAGGATCGTCGTCGTTATGCTGCCATTGAAGCTCTGAAATTGGGATGGGGAGGGATTACATACATCAGCCAACTGTTCGGATGTGATTACTACACAATTCGGTTTGGGATTGAGGAACTAGAGGATGAAGCAGCGATGAGCCTAGGAGAGATTCGTCGCCGAGGAGGCGGACGGAAGCTGGCGATGGAAACGATAAAAGGACTTGATGCGGCATTTTTGAAGGTGATTGCTCAGCATACAGCCGGTTCACCGATGGACGAGATGGTAAAGTGGACAAACCTAACCCGGCAGGAGATTAGTGAGTTGTTGAAAGGGGAAGGAATTGCGGTCAGTGTCACAGTCGTAGACCAATTACTGAAGAAGTACAACTACCGCAAACGCCAAGCCCAGAAACGGTTGGCAACAGGAAAACATCCGCAGCGCAATGACCAGTTTGACAACATTGAGCAACTGAAAGCCGACTATCAAGCCAGAGGCAATCCGGTTTTGAGCATGGATACCAAAAAAAAGAATTGATTGGTCGGCTGTATCGGCAGGGACGGGTGTACACCCAGGAGAAAGCGATTGAGGTATTTGACCATGATTGGAAGTCTCTAGCACAGGGAGTGGCGATTCCCCACGGCTTGTATGATCTGATGCTCAACCTTGGCTACATCCACATTGGCACCAGCCATGACACAGGTGAAGCAAGCCTGTGATGCCATTCGCAACTGGTGGCAGCAGTATGGGGTGCAACATTATCCAACGGCAAGTTCTATTCTCTTGCTTTGTGATGGCGGGGGCAGCAATAGTTCCCGACAATATCTGTTCAAGCAAGATTTGCAAGCGTTAGTCAACGAGTTGGGTATTGAAATTCGGATTGCCCACTATCCTCCTTACACATCCAAATACAACCCAATTGAGCATCGACTGTTTCCCCATGTGACCCGTGTTTGCCAAGGTGTCATTTTTGAAACTGTCGAACTCGTGCAGGATTTGATGGCAAAAACGAAGACACAGACGGGACTGCAAGTGTTCACGACAATATTACAGGACTTACGCAACTGTCACAAGCAATGGCGCTTGCACTCTCGCCAAGTACCCAAAAGCTAAACGAGCAACATGGGAATGTCCGGACGTTTTAGTTGTTGAACTAAATAATTTGACAACAATC
>JBFLZA010001295.1:0-1411 GCA_040756535.1 Cyanobacteriota bacterium | reverse complement strand
TTCAGTTTTCGCGGGTGAGAGGTATCTCGCTGGCTTACCTTTTACTGGGTCAATAATTTGCCCTTTTGTGGGTTTGTAACGTCCCCAGTGCATGATTTCCCCTGTCACAGGGTCAACGCCTGTTACCCACCAGCCAGAGGTTGCTTCTACCGCTTCATAGCGTCGCTTCCAGCTTTCCCTATACCTGCCATCATTGCGTCGTGCGGTGCGGTCAAGTGTGGGATATAAACGATCAAATGCTTCTGTCCCTGTAATGGGTTCAATATTAAGGTCAATGATTGCTTGTGCAACCCCACTGTCTAGCCATTCCTGGTAGTGATTTTCTTCACTTAACGATTGCAAGCCGTCTGATGGCTGTGGTAGGATTTTCGCAGTTGAAGTTTTAGTCAAGTGCATGGCGTAGCTCCTTATGCGTTGAGGACTACGCCATCTGCTTCAGCAATCAATATTTCCCTGGCAAGCTCAAATCTGCTGAATCTATCAGATCTACGAATCCCTTGTGGGGATTGCATTTGTGATTTTTCTCTTGTAAGCGGCTAAAACTGGCCTATTGGTAAAAAGCCAAGAATGGAGTAGCTTACTTTTACATATGTATTTTTTGGGCTTGCCATTTGTGCTGAATACACAGATGGCGATTTTTTTATGCGTATGTGTTGAAGGCAGGATCAACACATTGGAGACATGATACTCCCCAAAATCCCAGAAAGAAATCCCAGACTCTATTTGAGAGGGGTGTCAATGTACATCTTTTAATAGAAATATTAACTAAAAGATGTAGTTAAGAATCTCACCTAAAAAGTGAAAATACAATTTCTATTGGCTGAAAGCAACGTACATCAATAATACTTCCATAACAATCACTTTTTGTTTGCAACAATAGAAAATCTTCAAAAAATCTTTGAGTTTGCGATCACAACACCCCCATCGACTAAGCCGGTTCTAGTGCCGTTGTCAACCCTAAATTGCAAGGCTAGAAAAGACTCACGTCAGCACTAGAGTGTTAGTACAAGTTCACAGCAAGTTTAGGGTTGATTTGGGGTGTTACGCGTTCCTGGACTACTTAAGTAATCCAGCTTGTGAATCTCGCTACAGACGGGCGTTTCAGCCCGTCTGCAAAACAGTGTTAGTTGGGGGAAATCCTTAAGCGTTTTTGGGGGTGTTCACCAGTAGCTTTTGGAGGTCTTTCAAATCCTCTTGCAAGCGCTCAAGCATTGCCTCGACTCTGTCCCTGTACACTTCGAGCAAGATTACAGTGTCGTCAAACTCTGCATCGCTTGGTGGACACCAACCCTCCCGCGCTGTTGCCTCTGCCAACTTCACCAGCTTTAAGTGCCGCTGTAGGTCGGTGCAAGTCTCGCGGCAGGCTTCCAGTAACTCGCTCACGCTTGACCCCCGCCACGCTTCTGAGACT
>JBFLZA010001294.1:0-1411 GCA_040756535.1 Cyanobacteriota bacterium | reverse complement strand
CGGGCATTACACCAAAAGCCTACCGGGAGAGATGAAAGATATGCAAGACAAGGAACTGCTAAAAGTCGATTTTAATCAAGAAGACGCGATATTGCAGTTTGATGGTATCTCTCGTCTGTTATCTAGCCATAAGGCGGGATGGAAGAACATAGTTTTAGAGCATATTGTTGAATCGCCTGCCTCGGAAAGCCCGGAATTTCAAACGGCACAGCATATGCTTGTTATTCACCTTTGTTCGCTGACAGGATCGGAGCGAAAGCTAGATGGACGTTATCAGCAAGAGAACCCCATGCCTGGTGACATTGCGATCGCTCCTGCTAATATCCCTCACCTATTTTCGGCAGGAGGCTCCCGCTAGAGCTAGAGGGGGATTTATCGAGGTGTAGCCGAGTACCCCCGATAGTTTAGCGGCGAGAGGAATGCCGAGGAAAACGGAGGTACGGAGTTTTCCGGCAGATGCTCATTGCAGTGATACAATACTGGGATGGAAAAGCGAGTGTTAACAATAGTCTGCAAGATTAACCCCACCCCTGAACAGGTCGCCAAAATAGAGGCTACCCTTAACTACTTTGCGGGTGCTTGTAACTATATCAACGAAGTTGTAGAGCCTAAAATTACCCACAACGTAACCATCCAAAGTCAGGTCTACGGTGAGGTGAGGGAACGTTTTGGGCTAGCTTCTAACCTTGCTATCCGTGCCATTAACAGGGTGAGTTCTAATCGCAAAACAGCGAAACGAATGGACAAACCTGTTAAAAAATTTCTTCCCACATCAGCTGATTATGATGCTCGCATCTTTTCTTTTAGAGAGAAAGATTGGTCTGTATCGTTAACGTTAGTGGGTGGGAGAGAACGGTTCTTAGTTGATGTTGGGAGTTACCAAAAAGGAAAACTATCTGGCTGTTCTCCAACTTCTGCCACGCTGGTCAAGCACCAAAATGGAACCTACTCGGTACATATCCAGGTAAAGAATGATGCCCCAAATCCTCAAAAATCCCAAGGTGTAATTGGGGTGGATTTGGGGCGTAGAGACGTGGCAGTAACAAGTGAGGGAGAAAGTTTTTCAGGAGAACAAATAACCAAGATTAGGGATAGATATTCGAGGGTAAGAGCGTCCATCCAGAAGAAGGCTTCAGAAGGCACAAGATCGACTAGACGTAGAGCTAGGCGGATTTTGCAACGGTTATCTGGTCAGGAGAGACGTTTTCAATCGTGGGTAAACCATAACGTCAGTAAGCACGTTGTCGGCAAGGCTAAACAGTCTGGATGCTCAATTGCAATCGAAGACTTAACAGGAATTCGAGAGCGGACAAATGAGCAACCAAGAAACAAGACTGAACGCAGACGTTCTAATAGTTGGGCATTTTTTCAACTGCGAACGTTTCTGGACTACAAAGCTCTTGGTGCTGGA
>JBFLZA010001293.1:0-1412 GCA_040756535.1 Cyanobacteriota bacterium | reverse complement strand
TATTGGACTAATCATCTCCACTACCTATTTCCCTTATTTGTTCACCCATTATTCTCAGGGAGTTCAATTATTGAACTCCCTGATCCCCATAATTCAGTGTCTACCGTAATAATGAAAGTACATTTTGCGGTACAGCGTTGGCCTGGGCTAACATTGCGGTGCCTGCCTGAACCAGAATCTGTGCTCTGGTATATGAAGACATTTCTAAGGCAAAGTCCGCATCCCGGATTGTGGACTCGGAAGCCTGGATATTTTCTGCAGTGTTATTCACATTGGCAATAGTATAACCCAATCTGTTTTGCACTGCGCCAAGCGTACTTCTTTGTGAGTTTACCGCAGCAATAGCGGTATCAATGGAATCCATGGCCGTTTGAGCATTGGATCTCGAATCGATCGAGTCACCGCTTAAGCTCAATGTGCTTCCGGATGCTTTCAGGTTACCGATACTGAAACTGATTCTGTTATAGGCATTGTTATCAGCGCCGACCTGGAAGTTTCCACCGGAGCCAGCATCTACCGTGATGATCTTACCGTTCAAACTGGCGGCGGTACTGTCACCGTAAGCGTTATTTAAGGTCAATTTGATACCTAACTGGCTAAAGTTCACTTCAACCGTTTGTCCTGCTGCCGGTGTCATATCGGATAACGTGACGGTCTGGGTTGTAGTGCCATCGGTCAGGGTTAATGCATTATCGCCGGTAGAATCAGTGAGTGTGTAGACGCCGCTTGAAGCGCCGACCAATTCAATATTCTGAACGCCGAGAGCCGCGGTCGCGGTGGTAGCGCTACTGGCATAACTTACCGAGTTGCCAGAATAAGAGCCATCAATTACGGTGGTGCCATTGTATTGTGTTGACTCTGCAATTCGGTCAATTTCATTATACAGTTGAGCAAATTCTGTGTTCAGATAGCCACGGTCGGTATCTGTCACGCTATCCGACGCTGCTTGCACGGCTAACTCACGCATTCTGGTTAACATATTATGAACTTCGTTCATCGCTCCTTCAGCCGTTTGAACGAGATTCATGGCCTGAGAAGCATTTCTACTGGCCATATACAAACCAGAAACCTGAGCGCGCATTCTTTGGGATATTCCAAGTCCCGCAGCATCATCGGCAGCTTTGTTAATCCTCAAACCGGATGACAATCGTTCAAGGGATTGAGACAACATATTATCGGCTTTGAGCAGATTGCGGTGAGCATACATTGCCTGGACGTTGTTATAAATGCGAAGACCCATTTTTTACCTCCTTGTTTGTTAAAGTTGCCCTTGCTTCCTTGCAAGGTGTTGTTATGAATAGTTCCAAAATCAATCTAGCAACCGGTTAGCTAAATCCTTTGATTAAGCTATCTAAAATATCGTCATAATTATGCAAAACTTTAACGCCTGGAACATGTTTACAAGTCAGTTG
>JBFLZA010001292.1:0-1414 GCA_040756535.1 Cyanobacteriota bacterium | reverse complement strand
CGCTTACAGCTTACGAGCGAGCACTAGAACTTCATCAGGAAAGAAAGGATTTGGCTGGGCAAGCGGATATCCTCAGCCAAATTGGCTTGCTCTACTCCTCATTGGGTGAGCACCAGAAGGCGCTGGATTCCTATGACCAAGCGCTGAAACTGCACCAAGGCGCACAAGAAAATCTATCTGGAACCGCTTTAACCTTCAACCTTTCTCAACGAGCCGATATTCTCGTAGGGATTGCCAACAGCTACGCATTATTAGGCTCTAGTGATTATTCCAAAGCGCTGGACTTTTATAACCAAGCGCGATCGCTTTACCAAAAGGTAGGAAACCCACGTCAAGAAGCGAATGTTCTCAATCAAATCAGCTATCTCTACAAGCAATTAGGGGAAAAGCAGAAAGCCCTCGACGTTTTGAATCAAGCACTCGTGCTACAGCGTGCCATTTCTACTCCTGATCGAGAGGCTTTTACCCTCCGTGACATCGCTGATATCTATCATTCAATGAGTGAGCCGCAGCAGGCACTCGACCTTTACAACCAAGCCCTCGCTCTTCAACGACGGCTAAACGATAGCCCTGGGCAAGGCACCACCATCTCCAGAATCGCGCGAGTCTACAATTCATTGGGAGATTATCAGCTCAGTATCGATACGTACAACCAAGCGTTAGAGATATTTCGCGCTATTGGCGATCGCGCTAGGCAAGCTTCAACCCTTGACAGCATTGGTCATGTTTACCAAGAAGCGAAAGATTATCACAAGTCCCTCGACTATCACAAGCAAGCGCTGGCTCTAGCAAAAGAAAATAACAATTTTATGGAGCAATCTAGCTCACTCATCTCTATCGTTAGAATCTACGAGTCATTAAAGGATTATCCCAAGGCACTTGATGCCGCTAATCAATTATTTTCACTGTCGCGCCAACAGAATAACAGCTTCTGGGAAGCTACTGCCTTCGCGATGAGCGGTAGGGTGTATCTGGCATCGGGGGATTATCCCAAAGCACTGGAAGCTACTAACAAAGCAGTAACTGGGTACCGGAAAGTGGGGGGGCACCTAGGAGAAGCCAACGCCCTGCGGAACCTGGGCAAGGTTTACAATGCGTTGAAGCAGTACGAAAAAGCGCTTTCAACCTACGATCGCGATCTAGCACTGCGGAGGATGTTAGGCGATCGCACGGGAGAAGCGGGGACACTCTACAACGTTGCGATTACACAACGCGATAAGGGTAATCTCAACGAAGCCCGTACCCAAATCGAAGCCGCCATCAAAATTGTTGAGGACATCCGCACCCGAGTTACCAGCCAGGAACTGCGGACTTCCTACTTTGCCTCGGTGCAGAATTACTACCAGTTCTACATCGATGTGCTGATGCAGTTGCACAAAAAAGAGCCTTCTATTGGGTACGATGCTCTGGCACT
>JBFLZA010001291.1:0-1416 GCA_040756535.1 Cyanobacteriota bacterium | reverse complement strand
TTATTAAAAGAAAATTCTGTAACGTTGATTTTGGTTGGCGGTAGGGGCATGGCAATGCCCATAGGTGTCAACTTAAGCGAGATAAGAAAGAGCGGCATAAAGTAGAAGAAAGCCTCGAATAGCTTCTAGGCTCTTAGTATCCTCTTACTATCAATGAGTAAAAAACGTCCGCGCCTACCCGGCAATCCAGACCTGAGACGACAGACACAAGTACCATGCCCTCCAATCGAGCTTTCTTGAGCAACAGCTATACTCACTGCTAAGTCCACAAAGTTTTAAGCCCCTGCGCCTTGCCAAAGGAAAAGATAATAAACGATTGCGAGAGCGTATTTTAACACTACCAGTGATGATGGCAGTGGTCTTAAGCTTGGTGTACAGGCGGATACCTGGTTTAAGAGAAGTCTTACGGGTACTGGCGCTAGAAGGATTACTGTGGGTAGAAGCGTTGCCAGTGAGCGTCCAAGCGCTGTCAAAGCGTTTAAGAAGCTTACCGACTGAATTATTCGCACAGGTTTTTGAGCAAGTAATCGAGCGCATACAAGCAAGGAAATGTGTGGAAATAATTCCACCAATGTGGCAACCAGTGACTGCGAGTTTCACCGCCCTATGGATTGCCGATGGTTCAACTCTAGAAGAACTTAGAAAAAAACTCAAAGCCTTGCAAGGGGAAGGCACACTCTTAGGGGGAAAAATGATGATGGTGGTGGAGGCATTTACCCATCGCCCTGTGGCCACTTGGTACACAAAACAAGCAACAGCTCACGATTTGACTTTCACACAACAATTGCTAAACCAATTGCCCAGGGGTGGTCTGTTGATTTTTGATTTAGGCTTTTTCAAGTTTCCTTGGTTTGATGAGTTCACTGAAAACCAGAAATTCTTTGTCACCCGATTGCGAGAAAAAACCGCTTATCAACTCAAGGTCTGTCTGTCGAGCGGGACTTACTACCGGGACGAGATTATTCAAATGGGGCAATATCGCTCTAATCCTTGCCAGCATCCCGTGCGTTTAGTATCAGTGCTATGGGGTCAGACTTGGTATAACTATCTCACCAATGTGCTAGACCCGAGTGTGTTGTCAGCCGAACAAGTTTGTGAACTTTACCGTCGTCGGTGGCGCATTGAGGATGCGTTTTTGTTAATTAAACGTTTATTAGGCTTAGCTTACTTATGGGTAGGTGACACGAATGGTGTACAGATACAAATTTTAGCAACTTGGATCTTCTATGCGGTTCTCAATGACTTATGTACGACAGTAGCTATTACTTTGCAGCAGCCTATAGAACGCATATCAGTTGAGATGGTTTTTCGAGGTCTGTATCATTTTTCTCGCGCTTTGTTACGAGGTGAAAATAGCGATGTTGTGACTTATTTAGCCACTCATCACAAGTTATTGGGCTTAGTGAAAGCGGTTCG
>JBFLZA010001290.1:0-1417 GCA_040756535.1 Cyanobacteriota bacterium | reverse complement strand
CTTACAGAAAAACAAGCAAAGCCCACCACATTCATGGGTGGGATGTAGCGTTGGCGCTTTTAAGCGCCGTCTATGTCCGTAGGGGTTGGCAGCCTATCTATCCAATCTTCTATCAGTTGAGTCATTGTTTTCTTTTTTAGGTCGGCGTACCGTTTCAGTTTTTCTAAGCGACTTTCCTCGATTCGTAAGCTTAATGGTTTTTTGTTCATGACATCTATACATTGTATGGATAGATGATATCATAAAGAGTATGAAAACCCTGAAGTTCAAGCTCTATAATCACAAGCGCAATCGTCACCTTAAGCGGTCAATTAATGCCGCTGGGGTAATCTACAACCATTGCATTGCTCTCCATAAGCGGTATTACCGGATGTGGGGCAAACACTTGAACTGTGCCAAACTTCAGAAACACATCGCCAAATTGCGCAAGCGCAATCCGTTCTGGCAATTAGTAGGCTCTCAGGCTGTACAGGATATTTGTCAACGCATTGAAAAAGCCTACCAATTGTTCTTTAAACACCACAAAAAGGTAGTTAAACCACCGAGCTTCAAGAAGGTTAGGAAGTATAAGTCATTCACGCTTAAGCAAGCTGGATACAAGTTCTTGGGAGGAAATCGAGTCAAAATAGGAAGTCGGGTTTATCAATACTGGAACTCCAGGGAAATAGAGGGAACCGTCAAGACACTAACCATCAAGCGCACACCATTGGGTGAGTTGTTTATGGTCATTGTTGTAGACGGATATTCAACGCCAGAAGTCAAATTCGAGACGGGTAAAATAGCTGGATTTGATTTTGGACTCAAGTCGTTTCTCACTTGCTCCGAGGGGTTCAAAATTGAAAGTCCTCAGTTCCTAAGGTCATCTCTTGTTAGTCTTCGCAAGGCATCCCGTAGCCATTCCAAAAAACACAAAGGCTCAAACAAACGAGAGCAAGCGAGAAATCATCTAATTCGTCAGCACGAGGCTATTAGTAATCGCAGGCGCGATTGGCAATGGAAGCTTGCCCACAGGTTGACCGACCCGTTTGATGTGCTGTGCTTTGAAACTCTCAACCTTAAGGGAATGCAGCGTCTATGGGGACGTAAGGTGAATGACTTGGCACTAGGAGACTTTCTCCAAATCTTAGAGTGGGTTGCCAAGAACAAGGGGAAGCGTGTGATCTACATCGACCCTTGGTATCCGTCCAGTAAGACGTGTTCGTGTTGTGGTCATGTCCTAGAAAAGCTGGAGCTTTCCGAAAGACGTTGGCGTTGTCCCTCCTGCCATTCGCTAAACGACCGGGATGAGAACGCCGCTATAAATATTAAAAAGGTTGGGGTCTCAACCTTAGGCGTAGGAGATGTCAGACGGGAACAAAGCCCGCAGTCTCTGTTTGATGCCTGAATCCCACGTCTTTCAAGCGTGGGAGTGGATCAA
>JBFLZA010001289.1:0-1423 GCA_040756535.1 Cyanobacteriota bacterium | reverse complement strand
ATTCTATAGAGCGAATAGTAATTACAAAATCCCCAATCGACGCTATATCTTATGCAGCCTTGCACAATCTTACGAAACGAACCCTGTATCTAGCTGCTTCGGGCGTTCGTCAACTGCCGCCGCTAGACTATCTCTGTGATAAAGAAGTCATAGTCGCCTACGACAGGGCGGCTGATGAGAAGGCTAAGGAAATTAAGCAGAAAGTCCCTCACGCCAAAAGGCAGCGACCCAAAGGAGAGGACTGGAACGCCGACTTGCAAGAGCTTTATTTGAACCAACCGCCCCAACCATTGCCTCCAGAGCAAGTGAAATCTCAGCTTGAACTTGAGTAGACTGAGCTTTGGGCGCTCCACGCAGCTACCCAAAGTCGGCAGAGCTCTTAGGAGTGAACCCCACGGAATCTATGGCAAAGAGCGGCACAACTGAAGATAAATCTGCCTTTCGTTTTGACGTTGTTAAAATCTCTTTCGTGTGGATTTTAACAACGGCAGGCGCATCCGTCGCGCTCAAGCGTAAGCGCAGGACAATGGGAGATAAGGTGGCTAGCCCAACAACAGATTATTTTTGCTTATCGATTTGGGAACGATCAATCACCCGATGCCGATAAAAACGGTAAAAGACGAGCGCTCGCAGAAGTTTTCGGTCTACTGACATTCCCGGCACTCCAGGGGGTTCAACCAGGGTAAGCGATCGCGTGTGCGACGACCATCAACAATTTTTAGGAGTCTATCTCACGTCGGGGAGCTATTTGCTCATGAGTGGGCTTCTCTTCCCATCCGGGATATCGGCTTTTCCTGGCTTATCAATCCACACTCTGCGGGTAGGTTTTGACTTCCCAGTCAATTTGAGCTGAGTCACCAAGAGCTAATGCGCGATCTGCCGTAGGCGGCAGCGCTGACGCTCGTAAACTCGCTCTAAGCGTTTGCGGAGCATGGTCGAAGAGCATAGCATCCCGTTCGCCAAAGGCGTTCCCGAAGGGTAGGCTATACGCTTCGCTATCGCTGTTTTCATGCCCGATAGCGTTAGCGAAGCGGGACGTAGTCCGGCACGAGCGTCAGGGCTGTACGCTATCGCCAATCTCACAGTCTTGATGACGAAGGCTTGCTCACAGGTGAATCATTAAGGAGACTCTAGCTCAGTTGTACAATATGTAACACTTATATCGCTCTCATGACAAGATAATTTTTCACTCACACTCTTGTTCTGTACTCAAATTTAAAAAGGTTGTGCGACTAAAAGTTCAATTAATTTGCAGCGAAGATAATTCACCTGTTGAGGCATATATAGTTGAATTAGCTCAAAAGCACATTGATGATTACGAGAATCTTTGGCGCGAGTCCTTACGGACGTTCCAGACAGAAGATAAGTTTTGGGACTGGGTATTTAAACTTGAATTTATTACAAGGCAAGAGAACCATTCTGG
>JBFLZA010001288.1:0-1424 GCA_040756535.1 Cyanobacteriota bacterium | reverse complement strand
TTTTGTGCAAGTGTCGATATAATTGGAAATAAAATATAAAACAAAGTCTTATATGAATTTTTCCAATCTGTGCGGAGCACTAGGATGAGTTAATATTATTGATTATGATACTTGGGCATTGTCTAAAGACATGTTTTGAATGGCTCGCTCAAAATCGGTCAGAATGTATAAACTTGTTAACGATGACATCGAAACGATAAATTAAATTTTCCGAAATTGTCTAATGCACAGCACATTGTATCGTGATAGACTAAGAGAAATCGGGTGTGCCCCGATTTTTTTATGCGGATTCGTTCCGCGCAGACAAGATTTTAGGTTTACAACATGCCCATTTCAGAGACATGGTTATTACCTGATGGTGTAGCTGATGTACTACCAGAACAGGCGCAAGTGATTGAAACTTTGCGTCGTCAAGCATTAGATTTCCTCGCAAATCGAGGTTATCAGTTGGTGTACACGCCATTCATTGAATACATCGAATCGTTATCTTCTCTTTCAGAATCGAATCAAGATTTAGACTTAGCCACTTTTAAAGTGATTGATCAGCTTTCTGGTCGTTTGCTTGGTGTGCGTGCCGATATGACACCACAAGTGGCTCGTATTGATGCGCATGTACATCCAGTTGAAGGTGTTGCTCGTTATTGCTATGCAGGAACAGTCCTACATACCAAACCACAAGGCTTTAATACCACGCGTACACCTTTGCAGTTAGGTGCTGAGCTATTTGGTTCAGACAGCATTGATGCCGATGTGGAACTGATTGATGTGATGATCAGCCTGCTTGAAAAAACAGGTTTTGCAGACGGTATCCATTTGGATTTAGGCCACGTGGGCTTATTCCGTAGTATGGTGAAGGTTGCGGGTTTAAACAAAGCGACTGAACGCCAACTCTCTGATTTATACCAACGTAAAGCTCTGCCAGAATTGGCTGAATTTACCCAAGATTTAAACTTTGGTGCTGACTTTTATACTTTAGGTCGTTATGCAAGTGACTTAGCTGCCTTGCAAACGCATTTAAGTGCAGAAGTCATTGCCGATGCAGAATTTAAGCACGCTTTTGATGCATTAAAAACTACACAATCTGAGATTCAAGCACGTTGGCCAAATCTTCAGATGGGTATTGATGTGGTTGAGCTACGCTCATATCACTACCATACGGGCTTAATGTATGCCGTTTACGCACCAAACCGTGCTGCGCCATTGGCACAAGGTGGACGCTATGACGGGATTGGTGAGCACTTTGGGCGTGCACGTCCAGCAACTGGCTTTAGTTGTGACTTATATGCACTCAGTGCAGGTCGTTTTCAGCAAAACAGTCTTGTGGTTGCACCCAAAGGTACCCAAACAGATTTGATCCAAGCGATTGAACACACGCGTGCTCAAGGTATGAGTGTGATTCAACTTTTGGGGCAGGATGATTTAAC
>JBFLZA010001287.1:0-1425 GCA_040756535.1 Cyanobacteriota bacterium | reverse complement strand
ACTAAATTCAGCTTTATCCGCTTTTGCTTGGTCATCGACAAGCGAGGAGCTTGCGCTTTCAGTCGTTAATTCCGTTGCATCTGCTACTGCATTTTCAGGAGCGACTGAGTCTACTGCTTTATTTTCTACCTCAGCTGATGCATCCAAACTTGGTTCAGTACTGCTGCTTTCGAGCACACTGTCTGCATCCAAAGCTTTCGGTTCGGCTTTTTCAGGCAGTGTCTCTTCTACAGAGCTTTCGTTTAAAGTCGGCTCTTTACGTTCAGCCTCTTCAACTGATGCCGTTTGCAGTTGGTCACGTACGTGACGCGGGATAATCGGTTTTTGACTGTCAGCATCGATATGCAATGCGGACTCAAGTGAAGGCGCTGCATCTGCCGGCTTTCGAAAAATCATTCGAACCCCAAACAGCATAATGATCACTGCTATGACGATACCAATAATTGTTGTGTATTCCATCTTATTAGGCCTCCGCGACTAAACCGTATTCTTTTGCCTGTTCTAAATTTACAGTCACTAACTTTGATGTTCCCGGTTCAGGCATCGTAACACCTAACAAGTCGGTCGCCATCGTCATTGCGAGTTTATTATGGGTAATGTAAATGAATTGCACCTGTTCAGAAAGCTCTTTTACAAGATTACAAAATCTTCCCACGTTCGCATCATCCAAAGGCGCATCAACTTCATCCAAAACACAAAATGGCGATGGATTGAGACGGAAAATTGCAAACACCAAGGCCAATGCGGTCAGGGCTTTTTCTCCCCCTGAAAGTAGCGCCAAAGAGCTATTGCGTTTGCCTGGCGGACGGGCCATGAGTTTAACCCCAGACTGCCAGTCATCTTCTAAAGTCAGACTCGCTTCACCGCCATTGAAAACTTTCGGGAACAGATCTTGTAGTTCGGTATTGACCCGATCAAAAGTGCTCATGAACAATTTACGGGTTTCTTGGTCAATACTTTTCATTGCAGCACGCAACTGCTCAACGGTATTTTCCAAATCTTGAATTTGATGGCTCAACTCTTCAAAACGTTTAGACACGTCTTCATATTCTTCTGAAGCCGCCAAATTCACTGCACCCAATTTCTCAAACTGCTGCTGCGCTTTTTCCAAAATCTGTTGATGGCTGCTGATCTCAATGTTCAAACCCTCAATAGCTTCAACATTCATCTCTTTCAGCTGTTCAGAATAATGTTGTAAGTCTGACTTTGCAGCTTGCCACGCTAACCGTTTTTCTTCTAACTGAGTTCTCAGCTTTTCATCTTGTTGCTGATGCTGATGACGTTGTTCGGTTAAACTCTGCTGACGCTCTTGTACCGCATTCAGCTCAACTTGCCATTCAGACCATGTTTTTTGTAGCTTTTCAGTGATCTGTGCTTGTTCACTAAACTGGCTTTCTAAGGCGGGTAACTCAAGTTGTACAGGGT
>JBFLZA010001286.1:0-1429 GCA_040756535.1 Cyanobacteriota bacterium | reverse complement strand
TTTGCTATTTTTGAACGCAGCTTGGTGTCAGAGTATTTCTGCAAAAATGGGATGCTTCCCATTAAATCGCCTGTCTTGTTAGTTGGCATCCAAATCTGGGAACTCTAGGATTATTCACCCTTTTCAGGAGTAATCTACAGTATGACCAGTAATCGAGTCAGTGCCAGTCTGACCCAAAGCGATCGCGAAGCGGTAATGGCTGCTATTGCTACGATTAAGAGCAAGTTACCATTTTTGATCGATCTGACCGTCGAGGAACGCAAGGCACTACCGAAGATGGGAGATAAGAGTCGGGCGTTTGTCAGCAAGGCGTTGGAGGTAGCGACACAGAACCCAGACTTTTTGCCGCGTTCATTTGATATTGAGGAAATGCGGCGGGATGTGGAGTTGTTTGAATCGATGTACCCCATCGTAATGGCAATGATGCAGTTGCAGGAATTGCTGGATGATACCTATATGACCGTGGGGAGTGAAGCGTATGGGGCGGCGTTGTCGGTTTATAACTATGCTAAAGCAAGCGGACAAGGGGCAGGTTTAGAAGCAGTGGTGGATGAGTTGGGGCAACGGTTTGCCCGGAAGTCTCGGAAGGAGAAGGTGCAGAAGGCACAGGTGTAGGTAAATAATCCAACAAAATACCTGGCGATTGAAATCGCGGCTATACAGACGAAGTCCGCCTGCGCGGACTCAAGAAAAATTCAGCCTGCCTACGCAGGCTTTGTTTTTATAGCCGCAGACTTCCAGTCTGTAGGCAACCCGATGCCAAATTTGAAAAGAACGTTTTTGTTTTAAGAGGGAATGTTCCGTACTAAAACAACATTATCCTTGTTTTAAGGAGGAAAGTTCTGTACTAAAACAACATTGTTCTTGTTTTAAGTGAGAAAGTTCCAGTTTGAAATGAGACTGTTGTTATTTTAAGAGAGAAGCTTCTTGTTTTAGATGGGAACGTTCCTGTTTTAAGAGAGAAGTTCCGAGGTTTGAAGTTGGATGGTGGAGTATTGAGAGCGATCGCTCCTTGTGTTTGTGCCTATATTGATAGCTTGGCGTAGCCCTTTCAACCGCCAAGGATTGAAATCCCTGGCTAATAGAGAAAGTCCATTCAAATGGACTGAATTTCTGATTGAGTAAGCATTTAGCCCACTTAAGTGGACTTGATTTATAAGCCAGGGGTTTGAACCCCTGGCAGATGAGTGGGCAAGCGCCAGATATAAGTGCAGCTATCCATTCCTAGAAGTGCGATCGCATTTTTTGGCTATATCAAGCTGCCTGTTGCCTCTGGGCAAACTGCCAACGTGTAACGCCTCCGTCCTCACGATTGATCAGAATGCCGAACCATTCCAGACGTTCTAGATTTTCGGCAATCGCTCTCTTGTGTCGCTGTCCACCTTTGAATTGAGCGGCAATTTGTTCAACCGTCCACTCGCCCCCACTG
>JBFLZA010001285.1:0-1429 GCA_040756535.1 Cyanobacteriota bacterium | reverse complement strand
TTGAGTTAACACATTTGTGCTAATCCATTCTAGGGACTCTAAATGTGTTACTTCTTTTATTAAAAAGAAACGCTTATGATTGGCATCAAATCAAACTCGTTGCCCCAAAGGTCGGTACACTCAACGGCAGGGCTATTTCATTCTAAATAGGTCTTTAAGTATGTTAAGGCTAAAGCCAGCGAGACGTTGTGCTTGAGCCATGTTTTGGAAACCATAGCTACGATACAGATTGAGTGCAAAATTACGTGCCAGTGCCCAACTTTGCACCAATGGCGAGGTACGGATGCGTGAAGCATCTTCCCCTTGCGTCACATCTCGGACATAATGCACCTTGTTTTCTACACCCCAGTAGCCCCGAATACGGTTGGCGAAGGCTTGTGCTGTCTCGCTAAAAGAAGCGACGTAGTAACGGGTTTCGGTGGAGACTTCAATCATGTTGGCGCGATGCACCTGACGTTCTGAATCGACTCGAATCAGGGTTTGTAGCCCTGGGAAATCAGGAATTCCATCCAACAGATGAGTGATGCTAACAGTGCGTTTTTCGATGCGACCGTGCCCTTTGTTGATCTGTTGAACACTCTGCTGAGGTTGGAAGTGAGTTTTAACGGCATCGAGCAAACCGGATTGGTTGCCTTTGAGCGCTCCCAAGTAATCGTTGCCACTGTCAATGATGGTCTGTACTGTTTTTTTGGGTGCTAATGGCATCGAAGGCAAAGACGACTCCTTTGAGTGCCAGCTGTTCAATAAAAGCAGGCAGTGCCGTGATTTCATTGGTTTTCGAGTTGACCTCGTAAGGTTCTTGAATCAATCCCCGCTCAACGATGTAGGCACTGACCAACATAATCGCTGGGTGAGAATCTACCCTTGGGTCATCACTGATGGCTTCATAGGAACCGCGCAGCACTTTACCATCGGTCGCAATCGTTTCTCCAGGTAATGGTTGGATGCTGAAGAATCGAGACAAGCAAGCCGAATATTCCCGGTAATCTACTCGCAGCAGTGCCCGTCGAATCGTGCTGTAAGAGGGTAAGCGGTTTTTGGGGGGTTGAAACAGGGCGACCAATTCATCGTGATACGCTTTGAGCCAGTCCCCGATTGCCAAAAAGCCTCGATTACCTGCCGTAATTGCCAGGGTGAATAGGGCCAGACAAAGCGCCTGCTGGTGGCGTTGTCCGGCTGTGCGACGACTATCATAGATATCTGCAAAAGCTTCGACAATGGCTACTTGAGGCATCTGGTTGAGGGGTTGGGGAGATGACCTAACTACCATATCACTCACTCAATTAGAATGAAATAGCCCTGGTTTAATATGCGATGATCGGCTAATTTAAACACGGAGCCACAATTAGGTGCTGAATTATCTTGAAACTTTTTAGACCATTTACATCTTTCTGCTATAGGATTTTGTTCGATGGTTACTTGTTTGAAT
>JBFLZA010001284.1:0-1431 GCA_040756535.1 Cyanobacteriota bacterium | reverse complement strand
ATTGAGGCTACCCATCAATGTTCATGATCTACCGCAATGCGGGGTAGCCTGTCTAGTGAAATTAAAAAACTACCTCATCTCTCAATGGGGTAGCGAGGTGCATCGAGTCAAGACGCATTCAGTATTGAGCTTCTATTTGAATCTATCCCAGTAGGATGTGGAGTGAGATAGAAGGAGTGCAAATCAAGTGCCAATTGGCACGCGGATTATAGGTTGGGAACTTGCACTTCAAAGAGAAAAGCACAGAGCGCTGTGACGAGAATGGGTGGAGTGGTATGGAAGTTGGGTTATCTGGTTGATCGCACCCACAGGGAGTTGACGGAGGAGGAGATTCCCCGGATTTCCGCAACCTATCATGGGTGGCGAACCTGGAACGGGTGAGTATGCCGATGTGCCAGGGTTCTGCAAGAGTGCGACGTTGGAGGATATTCAGTCGCATGGCTATGTGCTGACTCCGGGGCGGTATGTGGGAGCGGAGGAGGTAGAGGATGACGATGAGCTGTTTGAGGAGAAGATGCAGCGGTTAACGCAGAAGTTGGAGGATCAGTTTGCTGAAAGTGCCAAACTAGAAGTAGCAATCCGTAAGAATTTAGAAAGCTTGGGATTAGGCCAAAAGCCAGAGTAAGTAATACCTAATACCTAGTTAAGGTTAGAAACCTATGGTCAAGACAGCAGGAATTAAGCAAAAACATATTGCTATTGGAAATGAGGAGATAGAAATCTTACAACTTCCTGATGGATCGTACCTGTTTAGCTTGGCAAGCATGGCTAAAGTACTAGGCATGGCTAAGCTATATCTTCTAGCCTCTCTCCGTTCAGAATCCAACAATCTCCTGTTGAATGATGAGTTGGGTCGTCCACTCTTACAAGAAGTCGAGGTGAAAGCGGAGGGAGAGGAAAGACCACAAAGGCTATGGACAATCGCTCCAGAAGGGCTAGTGGTTTTCTTGCAGTGGCAGGCTATGCAAGGAAACCAAAAGGCGCTGTCTTTTATTAAACATTTAATTTCTGTATCTATTAATCAGTATTTTGACACGGCTTTAAGAGAATCTCCTGAAGCCGATCGCACTAATGATCTAGTGTGGCAAGCCTACTTGGAGTCTGAACGGGAGCGAGAGGAGGTATATCGTCGCCTTGCAAACTCCTAGATTTATTGCAAAAGAGATGGTCTTAGCCATTCATGCTCGTCAGCTTGATAAATTTGGTGGCACTTCAGGATTGCGGGATGCTGGACTCCTTGATTCTGCCTTAGCCCAACCTCAAGCGACTTTTTCAGGCGAGTTACTACATCCAACCATTGCGGAACAAGCAGCCGCTTATCTTTATCACCTTGCCATGAATCATCCATTTGTAGATGGCAATAAACGAACAGCGTTTGCAGTGACGGACACGTTTTTACGGGTCAATGGCTACAGTCTCAAGCTTACAGAT
>JBFLZA010001283.1:0-1433 GCA_040756535.1 Cyanobacteriota bacterium | reverse complement strand
CTTCAATTGACTTCGGTCGTATTGCGGCGCAAATTGCAAAACAAGTGATTGTTCAAAAGATTCGCGAAGCTGAACGTGCGCTGATTGCAGATGCCTACGAGTCTAAAGTGGGTGAGTTGATCTACGGTGAAGTGAAAAAGCAAACTAAAGATGGCTTTATCATTGACTTAGGTGACAATGCTGAAGCGTATCTTGCACGTGAAGAAATGATTGCAAAAGAAATTTTGCGTCAGAAGCAACGTGTAAATGCGATTTTGTTTAATGTGAACCGTGAAGGCCGTGGTGCACAACTACAATTGTCACGTGCCAAGCCTGAAATGCTCATCGCTTTGATGAAGAAAGAAATTCCTGAAATTTCTGAGGAAATCATTGAGATTAAAGCGGCAGCGCGTCAACCTGGTGTTCGTGCTAAAATTGCTGTGAAAACCAATGATCATCGTATTGATCCAGTGGGTGCATGTATTGGTATGCGTGGTACACGTATCCAAGCAGTTCAGCAAGAATTGAACGGTGAGCGTATTGATGTTGTTGTATGGTCTGATGATCCTGCACAGTACATTGCGAGTGCTTTAGAGCCAGCAGATGTATCGGGTATTGTGATTGATGAAGAAGAACGTACAGCGGATATTATTTTCGCAACTAGCGATCAATTAGCGCGTGCGATTGGTTCACAAGGTCAAAACGTACGTTTAGCTTCTGAACTTACAGGCTACAAACTCAACATGATGCTTGAAGATGAGTATCATGCTCGTCAGCAAAATGAAGCACAACAATACTTAGACCTATTTGTATCGCGTCTAGATATTGAAGAAGATTTGGCAATGGCATTGGTTGAAATGGGCTTTACTTCTTTAGAAGAGATTGCTTATGTTCCAGCTGAAACATTTGACGAAATCGAGCTAGATGCTGAAGTTGTTGAATTACTTCAAAGTCGTGCCAAAGAAGTTGCATTGGCTGATGCATTACAGCAGCAAGAAAACATCCAAGATCCAAGCGCGGAACTCGTTGCAATGGAAGGGATGACGCAAGAGATTGCTTATGCACTTGCAGCACGTGGTGTCATCACAATTGATGACTTGGCTGACCAAGCGACTGACGATATTGCTGATATTGAAGGTCTGGGTACAGAGAAAGCGGGTCAACTTATTATGAAAGCGCGCGAATCATGGTTTAACTAGGAGATCTACATGACGGATAAGACGATACAAGAGTTAGCTCTCAGTGTGAACCGCCCTGTTGAGAAGCTCCTAGAGCAGGTTCGTGATGCTGGTTTACCACAGCGTAAATCGGACGATATAATCTCTACTGAACAACAAGATGCCCTCGTGCACCATTTGAAGAAAATTCATGGT
Organism: Cyanobacteriota bacterium; assembly: GCA_040756535.1. Taxonomy (GTDB): domain Bacteria; phylum Cyanobacteriota; class Cyanobacteriia; order Cyanobacteriales; family Coleofasciculaceae; genus JBFLZA01. The sequence continues at coordinate 81 of JBFLZA010001283.1, read as the reverse complement.
CAAGACGATGGTCAGGCAGGAAAAATCACGTTGAAACGTAAAACGACCAGTACCGCTAAAGTAGCGAGTACATCAGGTAAG
>JBFLZA010001282.1:0-1433 GCA_040756535.1 Cyanobacteriota bacterium | reverse complement strand
AGTTCGTCAACGTATCTTGAATGATTTTTCGCAACGATTGCGAACCATTGAACGTGAGTTGCCGATCGCCGTAGGTCAGTATTGATCGGCATGGAACTGGCGGGACTGGATTTATGGGGCACGTAGCCAGGATCGTACTCATCCTGATTGTAGGAGGCGCTTCTTATTGCTGGCTCCTACACATATTGCTCATTGAGTTTTTGACAAAGTGACACAGCCATTCACAACAAGAGGTAACTATCATGATGCTTAAAGACAAGGTTGCTTTAGTGACGGGAGGGACATCGGGCATTGGTAGAGCTACTGCGATCGCTTATGCCCAACAACAAGCAAAGGTGGTGGTGGTTGGTCGTCGAATGGATGAAGGTGAAGAAACTGTTCGATTGATTAAGGAAGCTGGCAAAGAGGCGATTTTTGTGCAAGCAGATGTCACGAAAGAAGCCGATGTTGAAGCAATGGTTGATAAAGCGGTTGGCATTTTTGGTCGGTTAGATATTGCCTTTAATAATGCCGGAACGGTCGGCGAAAATCCCTCTTTGATTGAGCAAACAGAAGCGGAATACGATCGCACGATGAACGTCAATGTCAAAGGCGTTTGGTTGTCGATGAGATATGAAATCGCTCAGATGTTGAAACAGGGAAGTGGTGCAATCGTCAATATAGCATCTGCGGTTGGAGTCGTTGCACTTCCTAACATACTCAGCACTCCATCTCATTCACTATGTCAAACGTACTAAACAAAGGAACACAATGAATAAACCAAAGTTTTTTGTCACCCCCGGTTATGGCGAATATATGCTGAATAAATTGCATTACTCGCAAGCGGTAAAAATTGGCAATCGCGTGGAGACATCAGGACAAGGTGGCTGGGATGACGATCTGCAAATTCCCGAATCGCTCGCAGACGAAATTGCTCAGGCGTTTCGGAACGTAGAGCGAACCTTGGCGACTGCTGGTGCGGGTTGGGAGCATGTTGTCCACGTTAATTCTTACCATGTTGGAGGGTTTCCTCCGGAGGTTAACGATGTGATGGTCAAGCTATTTCGTCATTACATGCCCAACCATGCCCCAATTTGGACAGAGGTAGGGGTTGCAGCTCTTGGACTTCCAACGATGCGTATTGAGATCCGCGTTACTGCAATCACGAGCTAAAACCGGCGTTGCTGATTCATGGTATGAATCAACTTTTCGCTTGATGTTACAAAACTCACTCTACTTGGCTTATAGCCATTCCGAAAACTTGAATTCATACCTGTATTCAGCAACACCCTAAAACCTATGGAGAGATTCAGATGTCAGAGAAAAATAAAGCAATTTTATTAGAGGCAAACGCGGCGATCGCGCTCAGGCAGTAATGAAGGATTTTTGTCGTTCTGCGCTGACGACACGCAATGGACATTTGTAGGCGACAAGACCCTTCAAGGAAAAGAAGC
>JBFLZA010001281.1:0-1436 GCA_040756535.1 Cyanobacteriota bacterium | reverse complement strand
GCCATTTCTGCTGACTAACTCCTTGACTACCGGCTGCCATTCTAATGGCTTTGTGTAGCGAGGGAGTGACATAAACACAAACCTGGATTAATCCTGGCTTTTTGGGAGGCATGGTTCGGGACAGTTCTGAGTGTTATCCCATCCTACCCAATTACCTACTCCACACTTTCCATTGTGTTCATTACTTCTATCGAAGTTGTGGATTCCGTAATCAGAGTAACCATTATATCCATAATTGTGGATACCACAATAACCATAATTGCGATAAAATTGGGACAAATCGATGCTATTGCGATGACCTAAGCCACTAAACCGAGAGGGGTTCCATGACACCGAACTACATCACCCGCCAAATTCAAATTGCCAATAATCCAAATGCCACCCCTGCTGAAATTGAGGATGCGTTGTGGCGCATTGGTTCTCATATCCAAGATGAAGGTGCTGATTTTCCAGACACCCTAGATGCTGGTGGCACACTCACGCCAACGCAGCGGCAATGGATAGCGGCATGGATTCAGGACTTTGAGAATCGCAAGCGTGTGGCATGAAGGAGTTGCCATTGTGCTGCTCGTCTTTGTCCTCTACGTTCTCTACCGCAATCCTTGGTTCAAATGTCGATTAATGGAAACTTGTGAGGATGAAGGCATGGGAGCAAACAGCAATGTCTGTCCCTACCTCCATCCTTCGTGATTTAGCCCAAAGCAACGGTTGCTCCTATCTAGACCATAGGGGCAACCACCAAACCTTGAATGGACTAACCTTATGTTCGCATACACTCAAAATCCTTCCTATCCCCAACGTCCCCAAACATCAATCCATCAACGCCCACTCATCCGAATGCCTCGCACGCTTACGCCAGAAATGGAAAGGGCTTTGCTCAAACATCGGCGTTCGATGGCTCGGATGGCTCCCGAAGCATTCCTTGAACTTTGGGACTATCCCTCTGCTAAGTTTATCGCCCTCGCTACGGGTGCATCCGTTGATTCAGTTTATCATTGGCCGTGTTTTGGTAATGAAGGAAAGAAGCGGCAAACTCCTAAAGACCATCACTTGATTATGCTGGCAGAAGCCGATAGTTTCCTCCTCACCCTTGTCCCCCAACGCTAAACCTTACGGATTAACAAACTTCTTCAAATATCATTTGGGAACTTCCCAAATCTGCATAGACCCAATTGGGTCTTTTTTTTTAAGGTTACAACATAGGACAGAAAGAAGATATCTAGACAACATACCCAACCAGTATTTTGTCAGTGTCTTGTAAATGTCCTCAGAAACCTATTTCGATAGCTAGAATGCTTGCTTTGGCGTCCATGCAACTTCACTTCAATCCTTTTGAAAATGAATCAGTTGTCCAAAGCCCCCGCACCTTAGCATGGCAAGCAATCCCTGTAAGCAGAAGCCGAGGAGAGTATTACGTCAAACTTCTCAAGCAAAAT
>JBFLZA010001280.1:0-1437 GCA_040756535.1 Cyanobacteriota bacterium | reverse complement strand
ACCAAGTTACCATGTTTACCACTTTTGGAAAATACGGAAATGCAAACTTTTATTAAGTATTCTCAATCCTATCGGCAATCGCTCGAAGCACTTGAGCCAAATCATTCATAGGAATCCCTTGAATTTGCTGGATCAGCCGCTGTAGAGAAGTTGGCTGCCTTGTGCCGGCAAGAAATTCCCTAAACTCAGAGAGCGTCTCCCCCCTCAATGCTGCGATTCGCTCAAAGCTTTGCACATCTGGCACGACCTCTAAGTTTTCCCAAGCTTTGATTGTCGGGTGTGACACGCCGAGAATCTTGGCGAAGGATCTATAAGAACGATTGCCTCTAAGCTCCGTTACTACTTGAGCGAATCTTTGTCGAGCTTCTGAATCCACTGAGCGAACAACCATAGTAGATGCACAGTTAATTTACAAAACTTTGTGAAATTAGTAGTTTCCACAAGTGGTAAATAAGATAATATGGAAACCTAGTTGCCAGTCATGGAAATTGGAAATGGAAGAGCCAAGAACTAAAAGAACTTTGACGCTACCAGAATCTCTAGATAAACAGTTAAGGCTTGAAGCGGCAAGTAAAAGAATTTCAGTTGGAAAAATTGTTGAAGAAGCGGTTGCCGCTCACTTTCAAAGAGTTCCCCAAGAAAAAGAAGAACCGCAAATATTGAAGGGGATAGCATCTTAGCACGGTGAGCAAAAACCTACTACTGAACTCAAGGATTTTTCTCAGATCAGCCATGAGCGGATTAACTGTTCACTCACCTAACGACCTGCCCAATGGACTGCGGCCACGCTTGGCTCACGGATGGTGCTTAGCCTGCCGCGACCGCACCGGCACTCGCAAGTTCCGTCAATTAGTCAACGGCATCTGTGTGGAATGTCAACGGAAGGCAGGGATCTTGCCGGTTGAAACGCCACTAGAGGAACCTCATCCCCAACCCCCTAAACCCCAGCCCTCTCAGTGTTCTCAACCCCTCAACAGCACAAAACAGAAACGGCTACTTGAGGAACAGCAGCTTACCTGTGCGCTTCCACAAGTTCACGTTGGCCACCAGTGGATCAGTGAGATGGCCGCACTCCTAGGCTGGACAAAAGAACGTACCCGCACAGTTGGCAGACGGCTAAGGAGGAAAGGAATCATCATCCCTCCGGTAAACCCCTCTGACTCGATATTGCAAGCACTACAGAAATCTCACAAACCCCTATCCGCCTCTCAGCTGGCTGAGGTTTTGCCCTTTGATGCAGCTGGGATAACCCAAGCCTTGACCAAACTCGAACAAGCGGGACAAGTTGCAGTTATCCGCAGAGTTGGATTTCCCAACTTGTACTTTGCTCATCAAAACCATGATGCACACACCAAAGCCTAAGCAGCATTACCGCTTATCGCTGGATCAGGCGATTCGAGATTATGAAGATGGCATCATCACAGCCACTGGACTCGT
>JBFLZA010001279.1:0-1437 GCA_040756535.1 Cyanobacteriota bacterium | reverse complement strand
TTTGTCTACATCCCGAAACATACTTCTTGGCTCAATCAGATCGAGTGTTGGCGCGAGCATCCTGATGAGACGCTTGCTCAAGCGCTCCAGTTTCACTTCAACTCAAGATTTAAGCGGTCGCATTTTGCTATTTATCGAATATTTCAACCGAACCTTAGCTAAACCGTTTGAGTGGAAGTATGAAGGCTACTCACAGGTGCTTTAGACTGGTGGGTTATTTCTGCCGCGCTGCACTAGAACCTGTTCTTTGTCCTGCTTGTGGAAGTGACGATGTGGTCAAACACGGTCGCTCTGACGAAAATAAACAACGCTACAAATGTCGCAATGGTATGTGTGGTCGCAGCACCTTCATTCGAGACTATGCTTATCGAGGTTATTTACCTGAAGTTAAACAGCAAATTTCCGTTAATGCTGCCAGTTCTTTACATCTGTCGATTGCGGCTCCGTGATTGTGTGTCTCAATCATCATGGTGTATTCCAGCCTGATTCAACCGTTCTCATAGGCTCATTGTAGGAAATATCTCTTTTGCCAAGATCTAACTTGAGAGGATTAGGCAATCATCTGCCAGGTTTGTGTATTTAAGCCCCCGATTCTTGCTCATAGGATGAAGCTATTCGAGTACAACAGCAAGAGGATAAGGTGATGACAAACAACAAGAAAATCTGGTTGATTACAGGTGTTTCCCGTGGCTTAGGCAAAGCACTTGCCCAAGCGGTGCTGGATCAAGGTGATATTGTGATTGGCACCACACGCAGCGGGAAAGCAGATCTCAGTGGAGATGCCAACTCCCTTAAACTTTTTGAGCTTGAATTAACAGATCCGGCACAGATTAAACAGACAGTAGAAGCGGCTTATCAGCTACATGGGCGCTTGGATGTGATCGTTAACAATGCTGGCTATGGCTTGCTGGGCGCACTCGAAGAGACCAGTGATGAAGACATTCAACGGGTGTTTGATGTGAACTTCTTCGGGGTCGTTCACCTGATCCAGGCGGTACTGCCGTATCTCAGGCAACAGCGGAGCGGACATCTTGTGAACCTCTCGTCGATCGCAGGCTTGGCACCGATGGCGGGTTCAAGTCTGTATGCGGCAGCTAAAAGCGCTGTAGAAGGAGTTTCACAAGCGCTAGCACAAGAAGTTGAGCCGCTGGGGATTAAAGTGACTCTGGTTGAACCGGGTGCCTTTAGAACGGATTTCTTGAGCGATCACTCCATTGTCAATAGCCATACCAAGATTGCAGACTATCAACCGACCAGCGGCAAGGTGGTGCAATATCTAACTGACACCGCCGGAAAACAGCTTGGTGATCCGAACTTGGGCGCAAAGGCAATCATCAAAGCCGTTGAGTCGGAAAATCCGCCCTTACACCTGGTGCTGGGATCGGATGCCGTAAAACGAACCCGCGCAAAAATTGAAGCAATAACCAAAAATCTAGA
>JBFLZA010001278.1:0-1438 GCA_040756535.1 Cyanobacteriota bacterium | reverse complement strand
CATTTTTGCGCTTGGTGACTTTAAGCTCTCGCTTGAGACGTTGATTAACTTCCAACCGTCCATCGGCATAGTTCAGCAATGCCTCCAACAAGCGCCTAGCTCGTTGCTGCTTTTTTGGACCATGACTGCGGTTTGTCATTGGTTGAGGAGTAAAATTTTGTAAAGTTTTGTCAGGAAGTCCGGAAAAACAGGAAGTTGAGACAATAGCCGGAAGTTACAAACCCACAGATAGTAAGTATTGTAGACAATTTACTGGCTTTACTGTTTGCCCTATTGCTTCTGGTTAGGGTGGAAGTTTTCCAATCGGAATTGAAATCTATAAAGCGATTCCGATTATGAGTACAGAACAGTTCCACTCAAAAGGTTCAGAGAACAACACCATCAACAAAAGGCAAGCACCAGCTCCACTAAAGAAGGAGGATACTCATCAAAAACTCTATCGCAAAGTGATTGCTGCTTCGTTCGTAATTCAAGCCGTACTCATCGGGGTAAGGGGAAATATCAGAGCAATTTCGGGAGATCCACTACTGGATATTATCCCGTCGATGATTGCCCAAGGCGTTAGCTTGGTCGTGAAAGCCACCAAGGAGAGTAATTGTAAATCGGGTGCAAACGATTAATTTCTTGAGAAGTGTTTCCCTGTTTTATGTCTTGGCAGGGAGGCACTTCTTGACTGCAAGGAGAAAAAACACCCTTGATATACAAAAAAACCGTTTTTACAACAAATTTAGGGAGATTTAAAAACGGTCGGAAATCCCCAAAACTCGTGTCTCTTAATTTTGTCTCGTAATCTCATCTTTGGCAAACGCGGAGTGATAGCAGTTTTCCTCTGATATTGATATCAACATTGATATCAATATTGATATCAATACCTGCCTTTCTTACTGATATCATTGGTAGCAAGATTGATATCAACGGCGATGACCCTTCTAGCATTAAGCATCGCCAGCTCCAAGTTCCTTCCAGCTTGCTTCGTTAACCGCACCCTGCACCACCACCCTTCCGTAAGGCAGATGCAGCAACGATACAGCCCTGCGCTTAGTTTCTTCACCGCGACGGTCGTAACGAGCCGTGGTCAGAGGCGAACTATGTCCCGCCAATCTTTGTACCGTAGAAATATCCGCACCCGCATCCAGCAGATTACTAATAAACGTCCTGCGAAAGTCGTGGGGTGATAAATCTTTCACTGACGCTTGTTCGCTACGTTTTTCTAAAGCATTCAGTACCGCCTGAGACGATAAGCGCTGTCCGACTAAAATCGCCCCGCCCTTATTTACTGGGTTGAGCAATGCTCCAAGATTACTCCCTCTAAGCTGTAGCCAATCGGCAATCGCCTCTCGACCCGCACCGGGCGTATAGCACAACCTATCTTTCCTGCCTTTCCCACCCAACACCTTAATCTCCCCGGTTTCCAGATTGAAATCCGAGACATCTACCT
>JBFLZA010001277.1:0-1439 GCA_040756535.1 Cyanobacteriota bacterium | reverse complement strand
AGCCAAGGTACATACTGTCCCCTGGATGTTTGCGACCAGCCAGGACTACCGCTATCAGGGAAGTGAAGGCGGAAAACCAAGTCTCGTCACACAACTGATGATTCAGTACATGGATTTGGTGCTGAAACTGATTACAGAAGATGCCAAGGTTTGCCAAGCCTTCTTGGAAGTGCTGCACATGGTCAAAACACCTACTACACTCTTTCATCCCAGCATTGTTGTTAAGGTGATTGGGCAAGTAGTCAAACCTTCCCTAATTTTAGGAAGGTTGGAACATTTTTCGGAAGAATTGGCAAGAGAGAGATAGGTGTAGCGACCTTACTGCTGGAAGTTGGCAAACTTGGGTAAAACTTCTTAAGTTACCCCTTAACACCTGAGTTCGACGTAACGAAATTAAAGAGCGATCGCATCAGGAAGCTGTTGTAGGTCAGTTCTTTTAATTTGAAGAGATGGTTTCTTTGCTTGGTGAGTATAGGCAATTAAGCCAGCTACTTGAGTCTTCCCATCGTGGTTTTCTCAGTTGAGCCATTTTCTTGGGGCTGTTGCGCTAAGACCTGCTCGGTATCGAGAAGCAAGGCAACTCACTGGGCTGTTCATGCGGTATCGAGCAACTTCTGGAGCCAGAGCTGCCGACTCCCCTTCCACAGAGGTCGTTCGGAATGAAAGCCTAGCCGCCGATACAGCGCGAGTGCGCCTTCGTTGTGTTCGTTTGTGTTTAAGCCAATCGAGCGACACCCCTTCTTGGTGGCACGAGCGATCGCCTTTTTAAGACAAATATTTATTACTTGCAGCGTATGCCTCGTCAGGTTTTAGTAGGAAGAGTTCCCACGACTCAATGGCCCCGTCCGTATTGCTCTGAAACACCTTGATATGGTCAGATTGCATGTGTTTCTCCCAACTATCTCTGCTTGCCCAGTTTTCGTAAAATAGAAACAACGATGAATCTTCAATTGAGCAATGCAGGTCATAGTTGGTGCATCCTTCTTCAGCCAATGTTGGTTCGATCAAGTGTCGTAACTCTTGATGAACAAGGTCTTCATTGCCTGCTTTAGCCTTGATTTTTGCCACAACTGTGAGCTGAGTCATTCGTATTCCTCCTACTATCTTTCTATTGAAAGGAGTGCTATTGAACTAGCACAACTTTACCGACGGCTTGCCCGGACTCTGCTCGTTGATGAGCGGCTGCCAGCTCAGAAAATTGAAAGTGTTTGGAATCGAGCAGAGGACGCACAATCTTGCTATCAACTAAATGAGCTAGTTTTGACAGAATCTCACCATGATGGACACGACCGATGCCATGCAGCATGGGAATGAGCATGAAGACGAGATGGAGCGTTAGCCCTTTGGCATGGAGCAGAGTTAGATCCTGTTGGGAAAGGGACACCAGCGAAACAACTGTGCCGTTAAGTGCTGCGGCTTTGAATGCGGTTTGTAAGTGA
>JBFLZA010001276.1:0-1441 GCA_040756535.1 Cyanobacteriota bacterium | reverse complement strand
TTACCAAGCGAGTAGTGACGAATTGGCGGCGCTGATTGAAGATTTACGAGCAGGGTCTGTTTAGCTGTAAATGGCTAAGGTGAAGATGGGTGACAACTCCTACACCAACTGAGTACAGTATGGTGTAGGCTTCTCAGCGACTCCAGAAGAGAGCTTCGGACATTGGCTGAGCTTTAAGAACGGATTGCCCTACCGCTCTATTTTTTATATTCACTGCCGCATTATGATCTCGGTCAAGACTACACCCACAATCAGGGCAGTCATGCCAACGAATGTGCAGCTTCTTCGGTACTTTCTCACCACAACCAGAGCAATCCTGTGAAGTATTATGGGCGCTGACTGGGACAACCAACAAACCAGCGTTTTCGGCTTTGTTTGCCAGTATCGACAGAAAGCTTGACCACCCAGCGTCCAAAACAGATTTAGCGAGTCGTGTTTGAGCAAGTCCAATGATATTCAACTGCTCGTGAGCAACTACGTCATATTTCGATAACAGCCAATTCACTGTTTTGAAATGGAAGTCCTTACGTTTGTCTGCAACCTTTTTGTGTTGTCTGCCCAGTTGTTTGATGGCTTCCAACCTGCCGTTACTCCCTTTCTTGCGACGTGATACCCGTTTCTGGATAACTCGTAGACGCTTGTGAGATTTACGGTAGTGTTGAGGAATAGCAACAGTTTCACCTTCTGAAGTTGTCAAGAACTCCTTGAGTCCAACGTCAATCCCAGTTATTTTTTCGGGGTTGAAATCCGGCTTAATTTCAGGAACTGTCTTGTCTTCAAGAGAAAATGTCAAGTAATAACCATCGGCTTTTTTAGTGATAGATGCAGTTTTTATCTTGAATCCATCAGGGATAGGACGATGTAGAACAACCTTAACCTTGCCGAACATCGGCAGGTTAATTAGGTTGCCTTGCAAACATCCCTCTTTCATCTGGGGATAAGTGAAGGTGCGATAACGGTTACGAGGTTTAAACCTTGGCTTGCCACTTCGCTTACCGTTACTATCACCCTTGAGAAACCTATTCATAGCTATCTTAACTCGCTTAACTACATCCTGAAGAACCTGCGAATATATTTCGCCATACCAAGGATGAGTTTTTTTGAGTTGAGGCAATGTTTTCTTTTGACTGTAATAATCAGGGTTATCTCGAAGTTCTGGTAGATAACAGACAAGGGGACAAGCGTTAACAAGAGAACGATTTTGCCCCCACCAATTAAACCTATCAGCCAACAAATAGTTGTATTGACTACAGAGCATTGATAGCCATCTATCAATGCCTGCGGCTTGCTGTTTTGTTGGACGTAATCGGTACTGATAGGCTGTTCTCATGACATAATTGTAGCATACAGCTATACAACGAGAACAATGAATCAGGTCAACTTCAGGACAACGGATGAAGAATTAGCTCACTTAAAAAAATACTGCGAAATCAAGAAAAGA
>JBFLZA010001275.1:0-1441 GCA_040756535.1 Cyanobacteriota bacterium | reverse complement strand
GATCGCCAAATATTATCAGGTTGAAACTAGTTACCTTCTCGATGTCTACGCAATCCACCACGAAGAAATCGGAGAAGTAGAGGAAAAGTGGACACCACGGGCCGCCATTAGAATCGGGCTGCTGTTAAATTCGCCTATCGCGTCTGCGGTGCGATCGCTTGCCCTAGATGTAATTGAAGCTTACAAGCAGCCAACCAAGCGAACTTCAATCAGGTTTTTGTTGGAGAATACCCAGTTTGTTGAGTGGAGCGACGTAACGATCGCCCGCATTCTTGAATGCTCCCGCACCGAAGTAGGCAAGATAAGAAAAGAGCTTGAGGCTAGCGGCAACATTCTGCAATTCAAGAAACGCAAGCATGTCAGGGAGGGTAAAGAGGTTGAACGAGAGAATGAGGGTTCCAGCCTGCTTACTGTCGGAACCGACAGTGAGCGGCACTCAAACCCTGATTCCACCGTTACCAAAGTCAGGATTTCATCACAATTACACGACAGATTTGAGCAAGAAGGCGTGATTGTGAAAGAGAAAGAGGGTCACTGGCAGAAAGTGATCAGGTTTGACGATGGCAAAGAAGTAGCATTTGCTGACACGGACTTTGAAATTTTAAATCCGCCATCGACTCAGATTGAAGAAGAATTCGCGCCAGATGAGCTTACACCGAGCGCGTCCGAAATAATTCCCCCAGTCGAGCGCAAATACCCCAAGGAATACGAAGAAGCGATCGCTCAACTTAAGCTCCAGCATCAGCAAGAGATTGAGCAACTTGAGCAACAATTGAGAGTTGGTATTCAGTCTGATGCCGAGGCAAGAGCGATCGCCCAAGTTCATGAAAAGCTAGCGGCGTCCCAATCGTTAGCAAGTGCTAGGGCGTTAGAGGTTGCCAAGCTCCAGCAGCAGATAGAAAAGCTTGAATCACTGCGATCGCTGGAGGTAGAAAACAAACAGCTTCTTTCTCGGATTAGGGAGTTAGAAAGAGCGCTAGAAAAAAGGCCCGCCCAAGAGTGGGGAAGCACTCTCACAAAGCAGGCAGAAAAAGCATTAAACCTTAATACTATCAAAATGGTTGAGGCGCTTGAACCAGAATTTCACTTGCGATCGCTTGCCGTGTCCCCGCCGTCTGATGCAAATGAAGCTATGCGCTTGATGGTGTTGGCGATGGGTAATTTAGCCCAAGCAATTAATAGTACTCAATTACTATCAGCCGCAGCTGTCTTATTAAAGTGCCATCCGACAGCAGAAGCGATCGCAATTCAAACACAGGTTTATCAAGCTGCTTATGAAATCAGGAATGCAATTGCTGACGGTTGCCGCTGGGAGGATTTTTGGGCGATCGCTCAAAGGTATACGGCAATCAAGCCGCATTACTGGCGAGAGCTTACGGCAGACGAGAAGAACTTTATAACTAAGCTCAAGCAGGATTTTGATAGTGCTAAGGAGCCAATT
>JBFLZA010001274.1:0-1441 GCA_040756535.1 Cyanobacteriota bacterium | reverse complement strand
AACACGTGCTAACTCACTTCAGCGCGCAACGGATGACTGATGGTTACGAAGCAGTTTATCAACAAATTTTGGCAGAGCGCTTTTCGCAAAATGGTCACGTCCGCAGTCAATCTAGATTGCGTAGCACCCCTTAATCGCTAATCGTTTTGAGGAATCTTACAGGGAGGAGGAAGTTTTTGCCATCCAAACTGTAAGTCTTAATTCCTCAATTCAGTTCAGTAAAGAGCGAATTGCATTTTAAGAATTCTAATTTCCCTAAAATTTGGTATGATTTCGCCTGGTTGCTGTTAGGTGAGCTGACTTAAAAATAATTTCGCTGAATTAAGTTGTAAGAAATTTCGCGTCTCTACAAATGCCCTTCGACTTAGCAATGGTGTAAGCTATAAGCTTTGCCACTAAGCGGAGTGCTTGATAACTGAGCAAATTTTTACATAACTGTGGCTCAGATAAAGATATAGATAAGGGAGCAAGCCATCTACCAATCGGCAAGAGGACTTCCCAATGCACTACCGTCTTAGATACCTCAGCTTTGCCACGGCGACTGTACTCCTTTCGGTAACATTTCCCCTTTTACCGCTTACCTCAAACTTTGAGCCGCTGGTAGTTCAGGCGCAAACGACCCAAGATAGAAAAGCTGAAATGGTGCGGCTGAACGAAGAGGGACTTCAGCAATTAGACAGGGGTCAATTTCGAGAAGCCTTAGAAAAATTCCAGCAGGCTTTAGTGATTAATCGAGAAATTGGCGATCGCAAAGGTGAAGGAGCAATTCTCAACAACCTTGGGCAAGTTTACGAAAGCCTGGGACAGTATCCGAAAGCTTTGGAGTTTTATCAGCAAGCTTTAGCCATTAGTAAAGAAGTTGGCGACAAGGCGGGGGAAGGGACGACTCTCAACAATCTTGGGTTGGTTTACAAAAACCTGGGACAGTACCCGAAAGCTTTGGGGTTCTATCAGCAAGCTTTATCCATTCGCAAACAAGTTGGCGACAAGGCGGGGGAAGGGACGACTCTCAATAATATTGGGCAAGTTTACGACAGCGTGGGACAGTACCCGAAAGCTTTGGAGTTTTATCAGCAAGCTTTAGCCATTCGTAAACAAGTTGGTGACAAGGCGGGGGAAGGGACGACTCTCAATAATATTGGGGGAGTTTACCACTACCTGGGGCAGTACCCGAAAGCATTGGAGTTCTTTAGCCAAGCTTTAGCCATTAGTAAAGATATTGGCGACAAGGCGGGGGAAGGGACGACTCTCAACAATATTGGGTTAGTTTACAACAACCTGGGACAGTACCCGAAAGCGTTGGAGTTCTATCAACAAGCTTTAGCCATTCGCAAAGAAGTTGGCGACAAGCCTGGGGAAGGCACAACCCTCAACAACATTGGGGCAGTTTACTACGACCAGAAACAGTACCCAAAAGCCTTGGAATTCTATCAACAAGCTT
>JBFLZA010001273.1:0-1443 GCA_040756535.1 Cyanobacteriota bacterium | reverse complement strand
AACAACTTGACGCCATCCTTCTGGATGTGATGATGCCCGACTGGGATGGTGTAACGACGTTTCAACAGCTGCAAGCTAATCCGGCAACCCAGCACATCCCCGTACTTTTGTTGACTGCTAAGATGCAAGCTGCGGACAAACGCCGTTTTGCTCAACTAGGAGTAACGGCAGCGATCGCGAAACCTTTCGACCCGATGACTCTCGCAGATCAAGTTGCGAAGTCTTTAGGATGGGATGTTTAACTAAGCTTTTCTACCCATAGACCGCCAGGGAAAACGCATCTTAATAGGGCGTTGCTGAAACAGTCTCTTAAACATAGCCAGGCTAACGCTAGCCCTCACAGAAACTTTATCTTAGCCTCTATCTAAAGACATATCCATTAAGGCGGGAAGCCCTCGGTCTTTATGCCTTTGGGCTGAAAAACTCCAGTGTTTACAATGATTGCATCTATCTATGTATATATCTAAGTATGTATTTTTTTGATAGGGATCGAGTGTAGGTGCTTGCGAACGCCAGAAAAGGTGTGCCATTCTTAATTCAACAAGCGAGCGAACTAAAGCTCAAAAAAATTCACAAGCAAGCTAATCGCTAAAAGTATCTACATAGTTTGATACTTGCAATCGCTCTTACCCAACCTCTCAAGCATTGCTTGAAGAGATGGGAAAGATTCGCTTGGATTTCTGTGAAGTGTGAAGCGATTCTGAAAGAAAAGCTTACCTCAAACTAACTCTGACATTAACGCTCACTGTGGAGACAGAAAACTAATGACTAACGCAAATTTACTGAAAAAGTTACCAATGGCTACTACTTTAAAAACTACTGGAATTAGCTTAGCGAGTTTAGCTGCTGTATTGAGTACTACTCCCTCCTATGCTGCGAGTTTTACCTTTAATCCCACAAACACCCAAACAATTGGTAGTGTTACGACTAGCAATGGAGAGGCTTTCTTAAACTCTTCTGGGGCATCTGATTTCCAGATAGAGCAATTCTTGGGCTTAAATGCAGGTAGCTTAGACGCTGTTCAAGGCAAAAATGCTACTAATGGCTCTGCTCTGAAAACAACAATTGCAGCCAAAGCAGGAGATGTATTTAGTTTTGATTGGAAGTTTAAGGCTGGTGACGGCCTGCCATACAATGATTTTTCTTTCTTTTCCATCGGTTCTGTTATCCAGAAACTAGGTGATGTTGCTTCATCAGGTGGTTATGGTGGTGAAGCCGGAGCCAATACTACTTATACTTTCACCGCAGATGGAATTTACACTGTAGGCTATGGGGTTCTCAATTTGCTTGATACGGTGGCGGCTTCAAAGTTAAAGATTAGCAACGTTGCTTACACTGAAACGGCTCCTGTTCCTGAGCCTGCTTCTGTATTAGGTCTGTTAGCATTTGGTGCTATGGGTGCAGGTTCACTGAAGCGCAAACAGCAGCAGAAAGTTGCAGTCA
>JBFLZA010001272.1:0-1445 GCA_040756535.1 Cyanobacteriota bacterium | reverse complement strand
ATTGATGAATTTGCCTATGCCATTAGGAAAATCGGAGCCAGAGTCGAGGTTATGCGGTCCTGTCGCACTGCTGAAGAGTGGGAACAACAATTTCAGAGATACAAAGAAAGGTCTGTTTTCTACGATTTTGTCGAGAATCTTTACAGGTATCAAACCCGCTATGAGCTTTATGAGCAGTCTCTACTGGATGAATTGGGAAAGTTAATCAATGAATTGGGTATTGAAGTTTTGCCAACCAGGCGCTTCGAACGGGAGTTACGTCAGCTTGAGAGTAGCTGCCTATGCGGTGTAAAGGACTTGGAAGTTGAGACGCGTGGTTTTGCAGATACTGATAGAATTCGCCACAAACTATCTTTGCTGGCATGTGCTCAAGCCATAAGCGTAACTAAGGACGAGCTTCCAATAATATGGACATTCCACAAAGGGTTGATCGAGTACGAGACCCACTGTTTCAAAAACAGGTATTTCAGTGCAGATAGCTTTCTTTTAGATGTTTTCTTGGAACCCGACGCCATCTTTGACCTCGGGATGGTTAATTCAGTTATTGAGTTGATGGAGAAATACTCAAGGGTTCCCCCGCTAGATGTGAGCACAGAAGTACTTAAAGAAAGGGCTAGGCTACTTTACAAGCATCTGCTTTTGCGAGAACCGCCCGATATAGTATTCCAACGCAGCGACTTGGTCAGGGCATCGGTTTTGAGTCAGTTCGGAGAATATCGAGCCAGGCGCGAAGAAAGGGATCAACGTGAACCATCACATGATGATTTAGATTATATTTTCCAGTAATAGTGACGCTGAACGGTGATGTGACGTGTCTCGAGTTGCTACCATACAATTTGATTCGTTAATTTTGGAGTCCTCTAAGATTGACTTCGGATTGGATATCCTCAAGAAATGGGTGAATGCGAGGTCGCTTGAGGATCAACGAGGCATTGCCCCTATAGTTGTAACTGAAGTCATCGCCAAGGCGCTAGAAGCTCTAAGTATAAGCTATAACCGCGAAAGACTAAGTGAAATCGGGCATGACCTGAAGTATTTTGAGAACTTAATTATCGGGGCAAAGTCAGGCCTAGGCAGGAAGTTCTACAGAGACCACTTGAATCACATGATCAGAACGTTTCTGTTGATGCGTTATTTTGCCGGAAAACTAGATGTTTGCAAAAGAGGTGAAGACGACGCTAAGGGTTGGGGGATAGAGGGGATCATTCATGATATCGGCTATCCTGTAGAGCAGGCATGGAACATTTTCAGAGAAACAGTAGATGCTTTGAAAAGATGCTACTACTATAAGTACTACGTAGAGCCGACCTCAAGAAGAGAGCTCAGCGAATACGTCAGTATCCTACAAAGTTGCATCTCTGATATGACTCAGAGCAGCCTTATTCAATATCTATCTGCTCTTGAGTCATTGAATCATGCATTGATAGGATGCATAGAGTTTTTGA
>JBFLZA010001271.1:0-1446 GCA_040756535.1 Cyanobacteriota bacterium | reverse complement strand
CCTAATTCGGCGACACCAGTTGGAAAAACGCTCAACTCCAGACAGACAGGGTTCTCCCCCATGAAACACGATTCGTACTGACCGCTGTTGTGAACGTAGACAATGGTTACGAATACGATCTAATGCAGCTTCAAAGATTGTGTCAGACATGACAAAAGGGCGGTCTTGCCAACTGTGATCTGCTTTGTTGTAGACGTAGCAATAGCGACAACTGAGATTGCACCTGGAAAAAACTTTCAGGGCAAAATGAAGCGAGGAAATCTTAGCTGCCATAGCTTGAAACCTTCCTGGTTTGTTCAAAAAATTCGATGCCAAACTGAGTGAGGAATTGCTGGTTGCAAGCAAGCGTGTGTTCTGAGTCATCCCGTTTAGCACGAAGAGATTGCAACTCTTCCTCATATCCCGTAATGATTCCTCGTTTGAGGTACTCTGTATAAAACACGCAAATATAAGCCAAAGCGTGATAGGCCAAATAAATACCTCTTAAGGGTCGGGCATCAGTTCTTAAGGCAGACTTGTATTTGCCATGATGATTCGGATCAACCAGTGAACCACCTGCCTCAGCAACACAAAAATGCAAGTGTGCAGACTCATGCACCAAAGCTTCCAAAATTTGAATCTCGCCTCCATGTAGATCAAAAAACACAACACCGGGCAAACCTACATTAGAGCTGCTCTTGAAAGAATTGCCCACCTGCCGATGAAAGGGAATAACAACCTGAGTTACGGAAGTAACCCAATCGGCACACTCAGGCAATCGGGTGGTTAACAGGTGCATTGCATTCAGGAATAAGACAATTTCCTGCTGTAGTCGTTGCTGTTGCGCGTCTGACAGTGTTCGACTAGCCGACCAACACCACTCATCAGGATAGAGACTATCTGGGAAGGGGAATCCGACTGAGTCTGACCAGACATCAAGGGCAATTGCAAAGTTCTCTGGTTGATTGGCTAAACCAACTCCCAACTCCTGCAAATCATAGAGTCCTGGGTCAACCCGCATACCACCGTTAGGACCCCAAGCCCAGAGGGTGTAAGGCACATAAACGCTGCCCAGTGATGCATTAACGTGAGCCGCCATCCAAACTGCCAGTTGAAAGTCGCTTTGAATTCGCGGCTGACTTTGCAGGGTCAGTGGGTGACTACAGGGATGCAATAACCACTTCTCTTGACGTTCTGCTGCCTCTAGCAAACAACGATGCAACACGGCTGAATCCAGTTTGAGTACTCCTGCCGATTGCCATTTAAAAACTAGGTCTTTGAGTTTCTGATAGGCTGGGGCTTTTGTTGGTTGCCATGCCCAAGGACTACAAGTTTGAATTGGGGGCGTTGAGGTTGGCATAGAACTGCTTCTAACCAGAGAATGGAGGAGAGGCGCTTGATTGGAGATGTTTCAGAAGGTTCAACCTTGATCGTCTCCTGTTACTTCATGCTGCTTTACGGAAAAAA
>JBFLZA010001270.1:0-1447 GCA_040756535.1 Cyanobacteriota bacterium | reverse complement strand
GGTTCCGAGCGATGGTTTGTACCATCCTTTGCCACCTTTGGAAATGCGCTCCAAGCGTTATGACGGGAGTTTGGAAGACAACTATCTTTATAAAACCTATTTCCATAAGCGTGAATTTTACGAACACGGAGTCTGGGTTTTAGATATCCAGAATTACAAAACTTTCAAGATGCATGGCCCTCAGTCAATTGCGATTCCCAACCGCCAATTTGTTGATGGCACCTGCCTTTATGACTACATTGAACGTTATTTGTATGGGTGGTGGCTACCGGGGGGTCGCAATAAGCAGCAAATCTATGACTGGTGGCTTCCTGAGCTAATGGGTTGTCGAGGACGATGGGTCACTCAGGGACGTACAGAGTTCAACCCAAAAGATTTGCCCTGTGCTAAAGACAAAACTGATGGGGATATCTGGTCGTGGGGATATTTATTTGTGCGGCCAATTGCTGGAATGCCGTTTGACGCTGGGGAATTTGCGCTTTTGGTTGAAATTCCTGCTCATCGATTAAGTGGTAAGTATATCTCACCTCACACGATGCGCTCTATCTGGGCAACTTGGGCTTATCAGGTGCAACTTACCGATCAACAAAAAGAGTCGCTGGCTTATGCAATGGGTCACACACTCAAAACCTTGAAGACAATATATGAGCGATGCACCCCGGAAGAAAAGCGGCGACCGATTGAAGAGGCGATTGATGAAATGTTATTTAAGACATTCCCACCCCAAAAGCCGGAAACTTCTTTGACTCCTGCTCTAGCTCAGTTGGCTCAAAAGTTGGAGAAATTGACTGTATCTCAGCGGGAGCAACTGCTTCTTCAACTGAAGGGATAATGGGCGATCGCTTACAGAGTATCATCTACCCACCTGCACTCTTAGCAATCTCAATCCACTAAGGGTGGCTTCTTCATCTCAAAGGGCATCTCACAGCAGGGACATCTGCCCGTAAACATGGGGTGATAATCCAGCAGCTCTAGCTTTGCCTCTGGTGTGAATCGCTGCTCCAGCATGGGCACTGGTCTGCCGTCATAAGTTGTCCAGCACGGGATCGTCATCAACAAACCTCGTCCCTTTTGTACCGACATTTCAGGAGGTTCAACAGAGGGTTGAAAGTCCAGATAACGGGTGAAGCTAGAATTCGGAGCGCCGAATTCTAGCTTCACTAGCCAGGAGGATCGGAAGTCGAGACAGCGATCGCTATCTGGTTCTGTGGGATGCATGGCACAAACTATCAAGGATTGCGAGGAGCGAGCTGGCAGCGATCGCTTTCTAGCAAATCCCTTAGAATTGGGCAGATTACTGCTTCTCCAGCTCCTTGGCGATGTCAAACTGCTTAATCAAATTTGTAACCCACATTCCGCACCCTCAAGTGTCACATCCATCCCGATTTGAAGGTTAAAAAGCCTAAAACTCTTGTGCTGCTTTGGTTTGAGGTGATTGGCTCCTAAA
>JBFLZA010001269.1:0-1449 GCA_040756535.1 Cyanobacteriota bacterium | reverse complement strand
TGTTTATTAATGGGATTAGATATACCAGTCGTTGGAACATTGAGGAATTGATGGCAGCTATTATCACTGCGAGTAATTAATGTTCTTGGTTCTCAACTCTAAATAACATTTCGCTGAGGATAGTTTGATGACATCTATTTTCTTGCTCTATAAAGATGATTATAAGTGGAATTTAGTTGCCAACCGAAGTAGACTTCTTGGGGTATTGTCATGTTAACTAGGCACTAATTGTTGTTGTACAATCGTCACGTCGGTGCTTTAAAAAGCTTCTGCTTTCTTTTTTATAACGTCGATAGCGCTAAAAAGATCGCGACTTTAGTAAACCAGAATGCAGGCAAATTATGGTAGTAAAACACTAAATTTTAGTTCGTTACTTCCGCAGCTATTCCAGAAATAAGAGGGTAAGCAGCTATGCAAAGAAAGACCTGTTTTGAAAGTAAAGGTTTAAAGTGTTCCGTCACGTTTTACACTCCAGATAAAATCGCATCCGGCGATCGCTGTCCGGCCATTGTTATGGCTCATGGAATTGGCTTAACCAAAGAGATGGGGCTGCCGCAGTTCGCTGAGTTCTTCTCTCAAGCCGGTTTCGCTGTCTCGCTGTTCGATTATCGCTACCTTGGTGCCAGTGAGGGAGAACCTCGTGGGCAAATGCTCCCTAACGAGCAGCATGAGGACTACCGCAATGCGATCACTTGGACCCAACTACAAACTGAAGTTGACCCTGAGCGCATCGGTCTGTGGGGCTTCTCCTATAGCGGTGGTCACGTACTGCATCTGGCCGCATTTGATCGGCGCGTGAAAACAATTGTGGCACAGATGCCTACGGTGAATGCTTTTCTTAATTCCCGCCGCTTAGTCTCCCCACTTGCACTCGATGAACTGACGAAGCTGCTTTCACAAGACCGAATAAAACGGTATCAAACCGGAGAGGTGAGCTACTTCCCATTGGTTGCTCCGCCTGGTGAACCCTGCTTCCTGGCGACACCTGACGCATTCAATTGGGTTGAATCGAACAAAAGCGCGAGCGAAGGAAGATGGGAGAATCGACTTACTTTTGAATCGATCGAACACTGTCTCTATTACGAACCCATTCCTCATCTTGAAGCGATCTTTCCTACCCCGCTATGCCTGATTGTGGGTGACAGAGACTTTCTTGCATCCCCCGGCTTAACCGCTGCTGTCTATGCAGATGCGATGGAGCCGAAATCTCTCACAATCTTGAAGGGCGGACACTTTGACGGCTTCCAGGGAGAGGGCTTCAAGATTGCAAGTACAACTGCCTTGAGATGGTTTGAGAAATATTTGAAGCCGGGATGACAGAACTCGACCTACGCTCCGGCGATGGCGCGGAGTGCCCGCTGGAAGTGATCGCACCTTTGCAGCGATTGACCACTCTGATTAGTACAGCTATTAAACCTCAACTTTATACCTATCCAAAACGAGGAAGGA
>JBFLZA010001268.1:0-1452 GCA_040756535.1 Cyanobacteriota bacterium | reverse complement strand
AGCAAAAACAGCAGAAGCGGCATCACGCGGCGAGTTTGAGCCATTTAAAACTTCATCAATTTTTGACGCCACTGCTCAGAATCCCGATTTGCTGGGAGAGGAGCCACAGCGCATCCAGCAATTGATGTCAGCGTGATCGGAGCGATCCGAAGGGGATTTCCTTGGTCAATTCGAGGAGTGCGATCGCCTGCTCACGGCTAACATTAGGAAAATGATCTAGAAACACGGACTAATTACTGTTGCGGAGCTTGGATGGATTGAAAAACACGCTCTATGTGTTCAAAAACTTCATCCTTAACTCGTGCGCTAATTGCATAATACTGAAGCTTTTCTAAAAATGCGGAAATAGAAATTTCTGGGCATAATGCGAGTATGGACTTAACAAAGGGGACAAGTTCTATAAAAACGACATCGACTCGTCTTGTGGACAAAACAGACTTTGCTACCTGATTGAGCGATGAATTAGTACATTGCCCACTTCTTCCCATTACAAAAGTGATTGAAGTTAAACCATATTTACTAGCTTTGAAAGCAGCATGATCTACATCTTGCAGACTAAATGGTTTATCTTTAACCTCAATCGCTACAAAAACTTTACCTTCCCTCTTGATGTCTATATCTGCTACTTCCTTAGACGAAGCACCGCTCTGATTGACTGGATGAACAACAACTTCAAAGCCCACAAACTGGTCGAAGTATACAGATAAGCTCGTTCCAGTTATGATTGCAGCTACTTGTCCTTCAATCGATCTAGTAACAAACTCCTCAACGAATTCAAGGATTTTTAAGTGGGAGCCTACTGAAGTTGAAATCTCTGGAAGAAGCTCACTTAAAGCAGTTTGTCTTTCAACTGCATATCTCACAGCAACACAGAGGGCATTGAAAGCTTGCTCTGCGGTTTCTATCTCAGATAATACCTTGTGTAGTATGAGCAAAAGCTCTCTATCACTGCCAGCCCTTACAGCATTTGATGGAGATATTGTTGGAAAGCGAGCTGGCTTATTGAGGAATGGCTCATTTGAACCTCCTAGAGAACGATTAAGTAATTGACGTTCAAGTGGCACGACAACACCATGACATAAGCTTCGGGCATCATAAGCGCCATCAAGGTTAGCTCCTGCTTGAAGAGAAAGAGCATTGATACCTGGGTTAGTTGCTTTTCCTAAAAGAGCTGTAACAAGAATATATCTGAACGTCAGATGTTTACCTTGGATGATTGTCCTTATCTCCGTATTCCACTGGGTAACTGGAAGTTGGCTGGAGTCATCTTGGGCGATCGCAATGGCTTCTCGGAGAAGTTGCTCGGCTGCTTTGGGATCTACGGTTGGCTTAGAAGAACTCATGCTCAACTCTCTGGCTTGCCAAATTGTGCAAAAAACTCGCCAGGGTTAGCACCTGTAGCCCGAACCCAGCGTAATGCTTCTAGAATGTCAATCCGGCGTTCCCGGCGTT
>JBFLZA010001267.1:0-1454 GCA_040756535.1 Cyanobacteriota bacterium | reverse complement strand
ATCCCGAAGCCTTTGCTCAAACGGTTCGTACCGTCTCTCTGGAACAAGCCCAAGGGCGAACAAGCGAACCCGTGACGATTCCCCTAGCCGCTGGCACTGGGGTCAACATCAGTTTTATTAGCACGAACGCCACTATCGTTCATGCGTGGCTCGACAATCCAAGCTGGCTCACCCTTGATTCTGATGGCTGTTTGGTGTCCGCAGCAATGGCAGGAGCTAGTTCACAGCTTTCTCGGAACACTTCGGGACAAAGAGCGCGTGAAGTTACTTGCTCGGCACCTTCTTATGTCTTGCACCTTCGCCGCATTAACGATTTGAAATTTCCTGGTTTGCCAACAACAAACCATACAACTTTATCGGTAATTACTCGCAACCAGGATGGGGCTAGACAAATTAGTGTTTTTCGACTGGTTCGGGGAAATTCTACTTTTCACACTGTTGAAGTTGTTCCCAGCCAGCAACCAGCGCCATCTATTTCTATCGATCTCGCTTCGATTCAAAGAGGTCGCGAGGTAGCCATTCGACAGAACTTGTTACGTTCCGGTGACCCGTTAGATTCAAAAATTTTGAATTTTATCAATCTTCTTGGCACTGGAACGCCCTCTAATACCGCTATGACTCGTTCGGGTGTTTCTCTTCAATTAGTCAACAAGCTGACTGAATTGGGTAGAAATTCTCTACCAACTGTTGAGCCGAGAAGAGAAACCCCTGTTTCTCCAACGCCAACTCTGACTTCCCCTACGACACCTTATATAGACGTTAACTCGGTAGCTAGAGATTAACGCTATGCGCGTGTTTCGGCACTCTCTGGATTGCCATTTTTCCTACTACTACCCAACCGCAATAATAGACATGATTCGTCTTCGTCCATCATCTCTTTTTTACCGGGGATACTTTTTTCTTACTGGTTTAGCCTTGTCTCTGTTTCTTTCTGGGTTGACGCTGTTTATCCAAGGAAAAACAGTAGCTCAAACCACCCCCCCTGCATCACCCGTTGGTAGCCAGCAACTTCCTCAGCCTACGCTTCCTACCGTTCAATATGCAGACAGTTTGTTTCCTGATTGGGAAAAAATTACTCTTGGCTCCTTTCCCGGACTTGAATCTTCTGGTCAGTTCGACCCCCAACAGCAGCCCTTACATACCCCTCCTACTTTTGAGCCTGTAAAAACCTGGAATCAAGGAGATAAACCCGTACAAGTTCTCTCTTTGGGTGACTTCACTGATTCCTTTAAATTGCAGGAATTTACGATGGAGGACGTTGCTGGAATTACGGGGATAGACGTTGATTCCATCACTTTAGATAAATTTGAACCTGTTGGATTTCAAGACGTAAAATCCCTCACCGAGGCAATTCCTTCTCTACTGGAATTTCCCATAGCTCAAGTTCCTCCCATTCGGGATCTTTTACTTCAAAATCTCGGTCCCGGTGGGTTCGATCCGAACAAAACTGTCGG
>JBFLZA010001266.1:0-1457 GCA_040756535.1 Cyanobacteriota bacterium | reverse complement strand
GAAATAGGGGATGGGGGATTGGGCATGGGGCATAGGGCATGGGGCATAGGGCATAGGGCATGGGGCATTCTTTCCTTCTCCCCCTCTAGCCCCTAGCCCCTAATCCCTCTCCCCTCTCCTGATAGGTGTAGGTTTTTTACAATTAGGAGGAGTTAAAGCGATAGAAATCGTCAACCGCAGTGGAAGGAAAACAACTCCAGCGACTCAAAGCAATCGGAAGATGATTGAGTAAATTAGCAATCACACTCAGCCTTCCCAAAACAAAACAAGACAAACGACGTGGCCGAGTCAACTTCATCGGGGAACAAAACAGTTGCCCTTGATAGCAAAGTGATTCGCCACTGAGGGGAAGCGATTGATTTTCCACCTCACCCCCACAAATGACCATCCAAAAAGTAGAAACCGCAATGGCCAACCAAAGACGTTCGGCACGTTGTGCAGAAAGCAAGCGGGTGCGCTGCCACTGCCAACCATCAGATTTGACATCGCGGTAAACGCATTCGGTAGCCGAGCGTAAGCCATACCAAAGTGCATCAGCTTGAGTGGGTTCGAGATCCGTCAGAACTAGCCAAGGGTCTTTGTAGCCAACATCCCAACGTCCCAACAAGGTACATTCGAGAGGATTCGTCTTAAAGCAAACAACCCGACTCGACCAAGATTGTCCGGGAAACGAAACTACATCCGCTAACAGTTGCCATTTCCTTGCCGGTGGAATCCGATAAGTCCCTTGATGGTTAATGCGTAAAAACGGATGCCAACAGGCATCGACAATTAGCTGATATAACCAGTCTGCATACAGTCCTCGGTCGGCGGTAACGATGACTTCATACTCAGGTGGAATCACACCAGATAACTCATTTATCAGCTTTTGCCAATGAGGTTTCCAACTCCCCGGTTGGCCCGCTTTGATCACGCACCAAGCAATCGGAATCCCACTTCCTGCCAGCAGGATATTGAGCGATAAGACGACAAACCGATTGCCAATTGTGGTGGCATCCAGTGCCAAGGCAATTCGTTTGACATTTGCCGGTAATAAACTCAACACCCACTTCAGTAAGGGTGCAAAACAACTGCTAACCTCTAAAGTCCGACGTTTGTCCCCTTTTTTCGCATCAGCTTCCTGATACCATTCTTTGAGCCGTTGACGCACAGCGTTGACTTTTTCTCCATTCACTGCGGCGATGAATTGAGACACTTGTGTCAAGCTACTGGATTTAGTCATGACGATGCCAAAACTCCATGTGGCTAGCCCTACCACTTGAGGGAGCGACAGATGCGGCATCTTCTCGGAGACGATGCGCGTCCATTGTTTGAGATACTCATTTTTTAGCATTTGAGTCTCTTTTGACTGGCTTTTCTTTTTTGATTCTCTGACACCAGTTAATGACTAATCACCCCTTTGTAAAAAATCTACACCTGTCAGCTAGGGGCTGGGGGGTGAATAGAAGAAATCTAGC
>JBFLZA010001265.1:0-1460 GCA_040756535.1 Cyanobacteriota bacterium | reverse complement strand
CCAACCCAAAAAATCAGAATGTATGGTTTAGCCAGCGGCTAATGATGCGGGTCGGACAGCAGCAATATGAACTGGTTAAGAAAGGACAGCTAACGGACGGAGAACTCGACTGGTTGGCTGATGAACTCAGAGAATGGTTGAGATTGTCGATCGCATGATAGGAACTGGAGCGGCAGTCCATTACCGGAATGGTAAAATTAACATCTCAAAAACATTCAGGGGTCTGGGGTATTCCTCTAAACCAATGTTGATCTTCCGTGTATCGCGACAATAGCGGTAAGTGCCGAACACTCGATCCCAAATCGTCAGCAGACTGCTGAAATTCGAGTCTGTTTCCTGCACAATTTGAGAATGATGCACTCGATGAAGATTGGGTGTCACAATCACATAGCTGAGGAAGCGATCGATTTTGGGTGAAAGAGCCCAGTTGCTATGCTGAAACACCTCAACAGCAATAAAAGCTATTTCATAAATAAATACAATTTCCGGCTTAATGCCAAGCAGCCAAATGAACAATACCATCGGCACATAGGAAGCCATCACCTCAATGACACTAAACCGATAAGCCGTTGAAATGTTCATGGCGAGTTCTGTGTGATGCACTCGGTGAAAGCGCCACCCAATCGGCCAAAAGTGCATCAAGCAATGCCAGCCATAGCGATAGATATCAATGACTAGAAAAGACAGTATTCCTGTTATTGCAGGGGAAGGAATGTAGTAAAATAGACCAGGCCAGAGCTGTTGCTGTTGTGGAGACCAAACCCAACCTAGGAGCCAGAGCGTAGGAATTTTAGTGACTAACGAATTGAAAATAGCGATCGCAAAATTCGCACGAATTCGGCTCGTCCAATTCTGTTCGTAGGTGAAAAAGGGATATAGGGTTTCTAAAATTCCGAACAAAAACAGACTGCTCAGAAGGATAGGAAGAGTACTGTGCATTTGAACTCTGACAAGGCTTAATTACAGGACGTTGTAGCGAGAAATCACCCTGGGAGGAAATTATCCTCACGTTCCATAGCAGTCCTAAATGATTGGTGAAATCCTCTGTTCCCCGTTCCTTGTTAAGGATTTCCCTCTTCTCACCCCTATGTTCATCACTCAAATAAGATCGCTATAGACCAATACCTGACGCTTACCAATTATTCCGTGGCAGTGAGGGGTTAATTTCTTGGGTCCAAGCTTTAATGCCACCTTGAACTTTGGTACCAGTAATTCCTTCATGTTTTAGGAGTACTAAAGCACGAGCAGAGCGCTTGCCAGAGGTACAGTAAGCAATCAGCTTCCGGCTCTTGAGCATGGACTTAATTTCGCTAATCCCTTTACCTTGTTCAATGTCTTGTAGGGGAACGAGAACTGAGCCAGGAATATGAGAGAGTTTGTACTCATCGGGAGTACGGACATCAAGCAGTAGATAATTTTTGTCTTGGCTGTCTACTAGTGGCTTAAGTTCCTGCACACTC
>JBFLZA010001264.1:0-1461 GCA_040756535.1 Cyanobacteriota bacterium | reverse complement strand
TATACTTTACGCGGTCACAATTTGCGCATTCTTGAACGTTTGGAAACGAAGGGTCAAGAATGAGTGTAACTCCTTCTTGTGTTTTGTGTGAGTACTTCCCATACACTGGCAAATAGCCTCCTTGAAACTGGAGAAGTCCGAGTAGTACTCTGAATAGAGACACTTCTTTTTGACGAATTTCCAAAGACGCTCTATGAGGTTCAAATTGGGCGAATAAGTCGGCAAATAGAGGAGCTCGATGTTGAGCGATTTTGCCAGGTCTTGGACAAGAGCACATTTCTGATACCTGGCATTGTCCAGAACCAGTGTGATCGGTATGCCGACATGCTGCTTGACGATTTGACGAAGCAACTCACAAACGCTTTCAGCGTTGATATAAGTCTCGTTCGTGACAGTGATCAACTCGTGTGTGATCGCGTTCAGTGCACCCAACACGTTGAACCGCTTTCTGCCTGAGGGAGCCCTGATGAACATTCTCTCAAAACACCAAAGCACGCACAAATACGCATGGAGCACGAAGTGGGATGCATCTACGAAATACAGAATCCTCTTGCCGGCCTTGGCCTCTTCTATGCGGGGCTCAAGCTTGTCCTTTTTGAATGCTTCTTGTTCATCCGGGTCAGCTTTTGAAGGCATCGATCCGGCTTTTAGACGGCGCATTCCCATGCATTTTAGGAACTTGCGCGTTTGGGTAGGACCACGTCTGATACCTGTCAACTTCTCAATTTCGCTGATGGCTTGTTGAATACTCATGACTGGATGTGAACGGAAATGCTCCTCCAACGTCCCTTTGTAGTGCACCAATTGGCTTTGGGGACGATGGTCGTTGAATTCCTTCAACTTCTCTATCCCCCCTTCACGATAGATTGAGAAGTAAGTCCTCATGGTGTTACCGCAAACGCCTGAAATGCATTGGATTTGATGATGCGACAAACCATTGGCCTTCAAAAGCAAGACCTCCATTCTGCGTTGGACTCTCGGATCGGGATGGTTAAAACGTTCATGTCTGATGGCCCTAATATCTGCTTCGCTGAAATCTAAATGTATCATGCAGTCATCCTGGATTTTGGGTCAATAATCCAGAATGTCCTACACGAAGTCAGAGCTTTTTCCCAGAATTATTCTCAGGAAAAGCTCAATTTGTCCCCGCTGAAAGTATACCACAGCACCGATTTCTCATCGTGACATCCAAATTGGCAACATTACCCACTGAACCGAGTATGTTGCAGCCGCACACTTGGTATGATCTATCCATTAGAGATCCCGATTTCCTTGCACACTTTTGGCACACTCGATGCGCCACCAACGATTTACTAATTTCACTTGAACCTAAATTAATTGCAGGGCTTAAGGCACAGTCTCCTGACGAACTACTGCAACCTGGGCATCTAATGCATCTGTCTCGAGTTCCGGGACTTAAAGACGCAGAGTTTGAGGTCCTTTGCCAACTAGCTAGATTTG
>JBFLZA010001263.1:0-1462 GCA_040756535.1 Cyanobacteriota bacterium | reverse complement strand
CTTCTGCTGTTGATCAGCAGCGGCATTGCTATGGGGTTTTTTGCGACATCAGCCCATGCAACACCGACCGTGTTTGGCTATGTGATGGAAGTTCAAATGACACCCGCCGTGTGTTTGTTCGATAACCAAGGCTCAAAGAAACGGAAATGTTTGGAAGGCTATTCACTCAATATTACAGGCTTGTACCCTGAAACCACGACACGAGAGTGTCAGACCAAGTCTTCAGCTGTATTGTCTCCGCTTCAAACTAAAGTGGTGGCTAGGGTCATGCCCGATGAGCATGCACGTCGTCAGTTGTGGGCAGAGATTGGGGGGTGTGTGCCGATGAGTGCCAGTGAATATTTCCGTAACGTGATTAATTATGCAGAACGTTTAAAAATCCCCGCAGATTTGACTTCATCTGAAAATAAAACCGCGCAACTGCATAGCTTACGTGGACAGTTCCAACGTTTGAATCCTGGACTGCCTGCAAGCGGGTTACGTTTTAGCTGCCGTACTCACCGTCAAACCAATATTTTGACCGAAGTCAAAGTTTGTTATAAACCCAATGGTCAGTACAAAGGTTGTGCAGAGAATATACAAGAAAACTGCCCAAATTCTTTTGCGATCAAGGGTTCTTACTAATCTCTTTCCCTAAATTAATTTATATTTCCTATCATACTTTTGTTGGAATTCATTCTCTTTTACATGCATCTGCCAAAGTATTGGAGTACAATCTTTGCCGTTTATGATTATTAAGATTAGATAGAACAGCTATTTAATCATATAACGTTCCTCAAATGGAGATAAGTACATGAAGCAACCTGTTCGCGTTGCCGTTACTGGCGCTGCTGGTCAAATCGGTTATAGCCTATTATTCCGTATCGCTAGTGGCGAAATGTTAGGTAAAGACCAACCAGTTATTCTGCAATTGTTAGAAGTTCCTTTTGAGAAAGCTCAAGCTGCGCTTAAAGGCGTAATGATGGAATTAGACGACTGTGCTTTCCCATTATTGGCTGGCATGATCGGTACTGATGATCCAAAAGTTGCATTTAAAGATGCTGACTACGCGTTATTGGTTGGTTCACGTCCACGTGGTCCTGGTATGGAACGTGCTGACTTATTGAAAGTGAACGGTGAAATCTTCATCGGTCAAGGTCAAGCACTAAACGAAGTTGCTAGCCGTGACGTTAAAGTACTTGTTGTAGGTAACCCTGCAAATACAAATGCTTACATCGCAATGAAATCTGCTCCAGATCTTCCAGCGAAAAACTTTACAGCAATGTTACGTCTTGACCACAACCGTGCGTTGACTCAAATTGCTCAAAAAGCGGGTGTTGCTGTAGCAGACATCAAAAACATGACTGTTTGGGGTAACCACTCTCCAACAATGTATGCTGACTACCGTTTTGCAACTGTAAACGGCGAAAGCTTAAAAGACAAAATCAACGATGCTGACTGGAACGCGAATGTATTCCTTCCA
>JBFLZA010001262.1:0-1462 GCA_040756535.1 Cyanobacteriota bacterium | reverse complement strand
GTGGCAAACAGTCTAAACAACCTGGCAACCCTCTACTTCTCTCAAGATCGCTACAGTGAAGCCGAACCTCTGTACCTAAAAGTTTTGGCACTCAGGAAAAAGCTGCTGGGAGAAGAGCATCCCGATATTGGCACTAGCCTGAACAATCTGGCAGGACTCTACCAGGCTCAGGGTCGCCTCAGTGAAGCCGAACCTCTGTACCTGCAAGGTTTGGAACTCGCCAAACGTTTGCTAGGAGAAGACCATCTCCAAGTAGCAATTTACGTGTACAATTTGGCAAAGTTTTACCACGATCAAGAGCGCTACACTGAAGCCGAACCTCTGTATCTGCAAGTCTTGGCACTCGAACGCCTGCTAAGAAAAGATCCTCATCTTGTGGCAGATTGCCTGAACGGTCTGGCAGAACTCTACCAGAGTCAGGATAGCTATAATGAAGCCGAATTCTTATATCTGCAAGTCTTGGCACTCAGAAAATACCTACTAGGGGAAGAGCATCTTCTTGTAGCAGAGTGCCTGAACAGTCTAGCTGTATGCTACGTTTGTCAAGGTTATTACAGTGAAGCTGAACCGCTCTATATACAAGCCTTGGAGCTGACCAGGCGCTTGCAAGGAGAAGATTGCCTTCTTGTCGCGAGTATCCAACACAATCTGGCTGATCTTTACAAAATTCAGAACCGTTACAGTGAAGCTGAACCTTTGTTGAGGCAAGCTTTAGAACTCCAAAAAAGCTTAAAGGGAGAAGAACATCCCTCTATAGCAACTATCCTCAATAATCTTGCCGATCTCTACGTTGTTCAGGGTCGGTATGGTAAAGCAGAAGCTCTATCTAAGCAAGCTTTAGAACTCTCTAGGCGCTTGCTCGGAGACAGACATTCTAATGTAGCAGACAGTTTGAGTATTTTATCAAGACTCTACTATATGCAGGAGCGGTACAGGGAATCCTTAGACCTTTTAGTGCAGTCTCTAGACATTTATGAGCAACGATTAGGACAAGCTCATCCTCGCACAGTTAGGGTTCGTAAATGCCTTGAACTCCTTCGCATTGACCTCAACTCCCGTGATTGAAATTGCGGTTGCACAAATAAAATTAACGTCTACATGTTGTAGCCAATGAAACTGGACAATCTGTGGAAGCGATCGCTCACTCTTCATTAAGACTTTACAAATAGGGGGTGACACCCCCCACCCCAAAACGCCATACTAAGACTAGTAGATGCACCCTGATAATCGAGAGAGTCAAATGCGACTCTCTTTTTTATTCTTCAGGAAAGATTTCAAAAAGCAATTGTTGGCTGAAAATAAGCTCAAAGAGCGCACTTAGGATTTACAAGATTAGTAGCCAATGGATGAACTCGTAAAAAAGGTGGCGGCTTTGGGATTACCAGGCGTCATTCTGGTAATTACGATGGCGGCTACGGGGTTGACGGGTGCTGCTGCGATTACAGCAGCTTTAGCCTTCTTG
>JBFLZA010001261.1:0-1463 GCA_040756535.1 Cyanobacteriota bacterium | reverse complement strand
AATTACAGAACTCTTCTCCAGATAATCTCCTAGGTCAGCCTCAAGTTCTTTGGTTAAAGCCAGCTCAAACCGCTCCAATGGATCTTCTGGTAATGGAGACATATAAACCTTAAAGTTCTCGGCGCACCAGCGCAAAGCTTCCCGAACTGTTGGCCTGCCTTTACCAAATTCTTTTAGTTGGCTTTCCTCAAATGGGTAGACTGGATGAGGAGGAGTAAGATTTCTGCTCTTATAAAAATCTTTCAGCCAAAGGGTGACTAACTCAACCATAGAGTTGCTCCCTATGTATTCTAAATCAATGGGTTTCCGGTGTGTGTAGATTGAAAGTCGATCAGGTGTACTCCCAGGCATTTCATTGACTTTTTGTGTCCATGTAGCAGGCAGCATAACGGTAAGAAAGACAACTCCTTGACTGATTTCCGAATGCTGAAGAGTGTCATACAGGCGCTTTACTAAATCAGCAATGACCATCTCTGTTGGCAAACCATCATCAGTAGAGTTGTTTTTGACATCTATTTCATCAAAGCAAATGATGACAGGGTTATAGCAACTCACCAAGTTCAAGATTTGACGAATATTATTAAGGGCTTCAGATTCTCTATCTTGATTGGTTTTGATAAGATAGGGGACTCCCAAAATTTCAGCATTAGATTGAGCTAGATCCTTCCCAGCCAACCATTCAATTGCAAAAGCAAGCTGCACCTCAGACAGTGTCCACAAAATAGCTCGGACAATATAAGGATCAGCATTTGGTTTTGTTTTTAGAACTTGCTTTGTAAGCGTGTTCATTAAATTTTTGTTTTTAGCTGACCAACTTGCATTAACTTTGTCAAATCGATTGACCAGCTCTTCCGGAGAAAGGCTTGGAGCAGTGGGATTGATAGCTTTGAAGGCTTCGTTGGCCATTGCTGTTGCCACTTCCTGCCACTGCATGACTTTTTGACTACCAGCGTGCTTCAGGCTTTCTGCTAAAGTTTGCTGTAACTGGTATTTAATCAAGTTTAAGTCTGTGTAGTTGTCAAGACTTGCATAAATAAATAAAGCACCACCCTCTAGTTCAAGCCGATGGCGAATGCGACTGATGATGTGACTTTTACCCACTCCCGGTTCAGCAGTGATGGTAATTGAAGTCACCTTGTCTTGGCTAAATTGACTTGTCCGAATCTGCTCAATTGCCTGAAAAAGTGTATCCGAAGCGTGTTTGTTAAGGGTGGATACGTCGGGAAATCCCTTCCCCCAAATATCCTGCTCCTTGACAATTCCTGCGTTGCTAAAAGGATTCTGGCTTTGGATAGCAGCGTTGAGGGCTTCTATTGGAGAAATAACTGAGTTTTCCATAGTGATTGGGGGTGAGGTAACGAACTACAACAAAATTCAGGGCAATCTTAGGAATTTAATCGCTTGGCGTAGTAGCGAAATGCGCCCCCTGGAATGGTGAGTGAATCTTCGCGCTTCTCTGGGGT
>JBFLZA010001260.1:0-1463 GCA_040756535.1 Cyanobacteriota bacterium | reverse complement strand
ATCCGCTCAGATATACAGATCCATCCGGGCATATGTGGGATATGGGAGACATGACGACAGGTGGGGATTCCATTGACGATGACGATACAAGTGATAGTGAAGAGGAGCGGCGGTTTATTTCTATACCTAAACCCCCGGTGTCAACATCAACTCCTACCCCCCCGGTGTTAACACCAACATCTACCCCGACTCCGGGCCCTACTAGCGCTGCTACATCTACTCCAACCCCCTCGGCTACAGCCAGCACAACTCCGACACCTGCTGATACGCCCACGCCCACACTCTATCTTCCTAATCTACTACCAACAAATGCACTAAATACACCAGGGCCTGACATTTGTACGTATATATCCTGGAATGATTGCCCTGGTCTGACTGAAGATATTGTTAAATTCTTTAGCGCCCTTCCGGATTCTAAGCCACCGAACATACCACCTAATTTATCTGTCCCGCTCCCATTGCAGCTTGAGATATTGTTGATCACGGTTGCAACCAGCTATGACGTCATAACTGCGATTTCCGACTATTTCGGCGCATTTTCCATCACGCCGGTTCCCACACCTTGGCCAACTTTCTCACCAACACCTTAGAGGTGAATCCGGTTGACTGACGAATCCAATCATCCATTCCACCTGGTTTCCTCTTCCTGAGGTAAACTTAAGCAGTTTTACTTGCTGCTAGAGAGGCTGCAGAAGAATGTAAATCGATTTTACACTTCCAGGATCGAGCCTGAGTTCAATTATCGCAGACCGATGAAAGCGGCTCTGGCAAATTGGGAAAGCTTGTGTGCATACCCGGCTTTGGATAGCGGGAGACTGTTTACAATCCCCCCTCCCCCCGGCTTGGTGATCACAGAAGTTCTTAATCAATCCGATGGACGGAAAAAACAAAACTTTCATCCTCATAGCAGGATATTTGATTATCCGGATTCCAATAATACAGATTATTGTATACTATTACAAATCAGTAGTGCCTGACTGGGTTGAATTGTTGTTTTTTATCTCCGCCTACTTCATTATCGCGCTTCTAATTCATGAAGAAAGGGATCACTTAGGCGATTTTCACATGGATAAATTGTCCCTGGTTGTTTTTCTATTGTTTGGGGCGGTTCTACGGATATTTGAAGCAAGTTTGGTTGTTAAGTGTTTTGGTGGATTGGCATTCGGTTTGATCGCATTGTGGCTCATCATTGCATTGCGGAGAAGTAAAGTCCAGTTATTGGGGAAACAAAAGATGGGCTTCTGGATAATTGCAGGGTTTCTCGTGGGTGCAGGGCCGCTGATTTTTTCCGCGATCCTGATTCTCATCGCGATGCTCGTTAGTTCAGGAAGTAGGGTATCACCCAGCAGTTTACCATTTAGAAGTCTACTTGGTCTCCCCTCAGAGGGTCTTTATTATATTGTTTTCTACTTCATCGATCATCTCGGGAACTTAGCAATTTCTGAAGAGCCTGTGTTTAGAGG
>JBFLZA010001259.1:0-1463 GCA_040756535.1 Cyanobacteriota bacterium | reverse complement strand
GGTCGCTTTTATCCAAAAAATCGGAATATCTTTGTGCCTGCTTTTTGTCAAATGCAGCAGCACCGCCTTTATCATCGACTAGATATCTGCCCGGTGGTGGTGCATCCTCTGCCAGTTGATTAGTTATTTCTATAGCGCGATCTCCAGACCGCTTTGTTCCCTCTATGTTGGTGACAGAGGTGTCAAGAGTCATAATACCAGAGTTGGCAGCCTGCGCTCTTTGTAGAGCTGTAAAAATTTCTCCTTGAGTTCTAGGCTCTACTACAGGCTTGAGTTCATCAAACAACTTGCGAGCTTTCTCTGGTGTCAGAGCCGCAAACCTTTGCTGTAGCTGCTGACGCATTGTCTTCCGAAATTTCTCAGTAGCTTGTTCGTAGCTAGTTGGTAAATCACGAGTTAATGCTGTCAGATCCAATTTATATTCTTGGCAAATTTTGAGAGCTTTTTCTTGGCTGCGAACATAGGCGGCAACATCTTGCGGTAATTTCTCATCGGCAATTGCTTTTTCTAAGTCTTCAAATGCCTGACGGTTGCCATGTTCGCGGATAATATCGTTGCGACGGTCTTGGTCGGTTCGTCTCTCCCCTGCTGGTTCAATCCTGAAGGTGCCATCTGATTGTTTGACAACTCTCTGCTGCTCAACATCAGGTCTATGGTTTGGTGAACGAGAATCAAACTTCCTGAGTCCATAAACAGTGTTACCTTGGTTATCTTTACCTCTAATTTCGTAGTAATGTCCTTCTGGTGGCTCTGGATATCCTGCTGCTTTGGCCTCTTCATTGACTCGATGATATTTACTTTCAGCCGCAACAAACCCTACGCCAGGACTGGTATCCATCTCATCCAGCGTTTTCTGGTGCTGCGTTAACTGCTGTTGCAGGTTCTCGATATCAGCACGGAGATTAGCTTCTGCATCAGCATCTAAGTCACCTTTAGACAGTCGGTTCAGGCGCTCGTCAATAATCCGAGGCAGTTTTTCAACTTCCAGTTTGGCTTCCCAAGCTCGCGAACCAACAGGCGGTACACCATTCTTACTAATCCAGTTCTGAATCCGCTCTTTGAGAATGCGTATCCGTCCGGAGAAGCCTGAGTAACGCTCCATGAGCCGGACTGTTTGGGCGTGTAACTGGATATCAACTGCACTTGCATTGGGTCCCACTCGCATATGAACGTTAGTAACCAGTCCATTGGCGTCTACATCATAATGGACGCGGACTGTATTGCTGGGTAGGTCTGGATCGACGTTGATGGGAACCTTACCCTGTAGGTCGCGGGGTAGCGCCGTCGTCAAGGTTTGCTCCAGGTCTTGATTCAGGGATGTAACCTTGCTTGTGTCCTTAGCCTCAGTACTCTCTAAGCTGCTGCTAGACTCATCTGCATCTTTAGGCTTCTCTGGTGTATTCGGGAGTGTTTCGAGGTCTGTCTGATTTTTTGTTCCAGCTGAGTTAGTTTTGTCTGATGTA
>JBFLZA010001258.1:0-1464 GCA_040756535.1 Cyanobacteriota bacterium | reverse complement strand
CCTAACCCTAATTCAATAACTGAATTGCCCGAATCAGTGGCGACTGCCCTTTTGCAAAACGTCTCCCAGCAGTCAGGAGTGCCGGTTTCTGATCTGCGAATTCTCGGCGCACAACGAGTAACTTGGCGAGATGGATGTATGGGACTGAGTAGCCGGAATACAGCCTGCACCTTGGCATTAGTTGAGGGGTGGAGAGTCGTCGTACAAAGCAATGACCAAATGTGGGTTTACCACACAAACGGTTCTAGGTTTTTACTAGCTATCGGTGCCATTCCTACCCCCATTCCAGAACCTCCTACCCCCTTGCCTCAGCCCACCGGCACCTCTCAGGAAAACCCTATTCTGCCAGATATAACTGAACTCAATATGTGGGAATTCAGACAAGTTTCCAGAGGTCTGTGGTTCGACCCGCCAACGGCTTATGGGTTTCAATACAAAATGACTTCAAACTCTCTATTTACCGAAATTCTTGACTTTCCTACAGGTTTCAAAAAGCCTTTTGCTGTTTTAGTGAAGGATATCCTTCTGGGTGAGTTTACTGCCGGCAATCGCCTCAATTTTACAGACTATAGCGCCTTACTCGGTAATTTACTAATTGGCGGTAGAGGGGTTAAAGAGTTTACCGTTGCCGGTCTTAATGTAGATCCCACCAATCCCGCTGCATTCCCTATCAAACTCGACTTCAACACGGATGTAGCCGGTTTCAATATGTATGCGCTGACTAACAACGCCCCCGCAGAAGAAGTTCCAGAACCTTTATCGATTCTGGGGACGCTAACTTTTAGCACTTTCTTAGCTGCTAAAGTCTATCAACGCAAACAGAAACGTTCGGTCTGAGGCGGATAATTTTCCATCTACCATATCCCTAAAACGTTCGCTATGAACTCACCCAAACCTCCCATTAAAACCTATGAGCAAAACTGGATGTGTCCTAACCTCGGAACTTACTGGAAACTCTCCAAAGTCCGAGATTCAGATAAAATTATCCTACGTTCATTAGAAGGAAACACCCAATTTCAATTCTCAGCAGCAGAAGGGTTTGCCCTCCAGCACTTCACCGGCACTGTTACCCTGGGAAAAATTCAGCAGAGATGCCGGCAACATTTTGGAGATATTATTTCTCCCAATTTTGTCGAAGAATTGCTGCAAAAACTGATTGCACTTGACATATTAGAAACAGAACTTGCCCCTTGTGAGGGAGAACAAGGGCAAATTTCACAACCCGTTCCCAATCTTCAATCCCCAATCCTCAATTCCTATGATTGCTCAGAGTGGATTTGCCCAGACTTAACCCCCTACTGGCAATTCCTTCAAATTCCCGACTCGGATCAAGTTGTTTTAAAAGCAATTGAAGGTAACTTAAGAGTTTTATTTTCCGCCACTGAAGGCTATGCTTTGCGCTACTTCACCGGCATCTTCACAGTTAGCCAAATTCAAGACTTATCTGAGCAGCATTTCGGCAAA
>JBFLZA010001257.1:0-1466 GCA_040756535.1 Cyanobacteriota bacterium | reverse complement strand
GTTGTATCTGTTGCTGTTCGGCTTGGTGTGCGATAAGTTGCTCCGCCTGATCTCGTGGTAAACACTCTAAATAGAGGGAATTGCCCACAGCATCTCGCACACGGCTTGTGATGACTACTTTTACGGTTTGCGGAAGTTCGTAGAGGAAGGAGAGGACACTACTTCCATCATCGAGAGTTTCCAAATTATCAATAATGAGCAAGGTATACAGGGGAGCCAATAAGCTTTTGATAACTTCCAGTTGCTCTTCAATATCTGCGGGGATAGCGTCTGAATACTTTAAGGTGCGGAAAATGATTCTAAAGATATCATTGAGTCTGCGATCGCGCCATTGCCGTGGGACAATCTGATGTCCTATCAACTGCTGGTGTTTGGCTGATGTAAAGATAATGGCATCGAAGGTGGGAGCGACAGGAGCGGTAAAAGTCCCCTCGCTCGCTGCCAAGCAGTGGTAGGCAGCTTCCAAGACTAAAGCTGTTTTTCCCGCGCCGCCGATCCCTTCAATACTAATCCGAGAGACCTTATCGTCGGGAGAAAGCAGTTCCAATAGCCTCGCCATCTCTTGTTCTCGGCCAATCAAGGTAGTATGATACCGAGCTGGTAAGTTGTGGTAAGGACGAGAGTTGAGCGAAGTGAGTGAGGGTTGGTTGCCATACGGTTCAGATAACACTGACCTAACCCTTCCATTCCCCTGTTGGAGTAAGGAAGAGTTCGACTCTCCGGTTGGGGTAAGGGGAGTTATAGAGGAGTTAGACTCCCATGAATTTGGGTTCACAACGAAGGATGAAAATTTTTTTGTCTCCGCGTCTATTTTCAGAATAGGGGAGTAGTCAACCGAACCCGATTGAGGGACGTTGGAAGTATGCGTCTCATTCCCCTCAAAGTTCTCCAGTTCACTGGGTTCAACAATCTCTTGCCAATTGAGTCCTAAAACTTGGCAGTATGCTTTAAAGGCACGTCTATTAACGTTATGTAATTTTCCTTGTGCAGCAAATCGACTCCAGGTGCCATGTGAGATATGCTGAACAAAGACTTCTCCTGACTCGATGAATTGTTCAATCTTCTCTACCAATGAACCTTGTCTAGAACTGGCAATTCTTGCCTTGATGTCATTAATCGTTGTAGATTTATCAACCCGGAAGAGCTGGTTGAAATTTTTCAGCCATCTGGTGTCATTGACATCCCATTCATTTTCCGCCGCATGTTGCTTAATTACGAATAGGCTGGCTTCCTTGAGAAGGGTATTGTCCTCTGCTTTTATCATCCATCCTTTTTTCTCCCTAGCTTGCTGAATTCTCGCCTGTCCCGCAAGAGAAGCCCTAAAAGTTGGTATGCACATTTAAGTAACAGTGTCAAGCTCAGTAAAGATCGGCTTGCTTTTGATCTTAGATGATCGTGCGCCAATTTATTGAATCAGGCATTGTATGAGTGTGGGGAAACCTAATCCTCTTTTTTGATTGCTCCAT
>JBFLZA010001256.1:0-1469 GCA_040756535.1 Cyanobacteriota bacterium | reverse complement strand
AGGCTGTTCAGGTTCAGGGAGTCGACTTTACTTTGCCAATTTACATAGGGTAAATATTGAGAAGATGAAGTCCCTGGATCTGTCAGATCTCCTATCCAGATAAATTTAGTTCTGCCTGAAGCTAAAGTTCTATGTGCGTGATGGTAAACCGTGCCCGATGAATCCCCTAATTGAGTAGTTTCACCCGGAAGACCAAAGTTGATAGTGTTTTGCCCGGCAGTCCCGTGATTAACCCAGACTCCGCTTTTATACATCTTGCCAAAAGTAGAAGGACGGTCAAGCATATAGGTCAGCCATTTCAGAACGTGAGTAGAATCCGCACAGTTAGTCGTGCCAGAACAATCGCAGTAACCGTGATTCGCATCCATCCAGCGACGATCAATGTAATTGTCGATTGTGTCCTTGTAGTAATTTGAAGTCGTATCCAATCCGTGAAAATAAAAAGGAATCGGGTCACCCGTATAGGTGCCAGTTGACTCGGCAGTCGATGCTCTACCAAACCATAAATCATTGCCCGCAATCTTGCCATTCAAGCCAGTTCCCCAGGAACCTCCCACGCTATTGCTGGTATTGAGCCATTTGTGTAGCGAATCGAGATAAGTTACTGAAGCATGGTCAATATCTGAGCTGATGGTCAAAGCCCCTTTGAGATTGAAAGGCAATCTTCTCACCGCTACCAGAGCATATTTATCCTTGATCACCCTGAAGTTCAGATCATAACCATAATCTATCCAAACGGCTTCATTGGTAGTAGCATCCCAGCAAGTCCCATCTGCATAGCCATCAGACCCCGAGTTCCAGCAGATTCGATTGCTGAGGTCTATTCTGGGGGCATTCAGAAATACATAATAACATTCATCTGAGCTGACTGTAACTGGAGTATTGAAAATAAACCAGATAGCATAACCACGACCAACCGAATCAGGCGGTAGCGTATTACCTGTAGCATCTCCATCCGGTATATCTGTTACCCTAACATAAACATCTCGCTTGGGAGAACCGCCAGTATCAGGCTGTATGGTTCCGCAGGGACCTAAAGGGCCACCTCTGAATCTCAACCTCACCGAATCAGTATTTGAAGATAATCCAATCCTGTCCAGATACACCACAATCCCATACCAGGTCTCCCCAGGACTGGTTGCACCAGTATAGATCGACTGGCAAGCCGTTCTCGTGCCAATGACATTCAGATCATTAAAGGAGGTGGATGAGGTATGGGAGACTGAATAGGCAAGGGTGTTATTGATCTCAGCATAAGAAAGTTTGTCTGTTTGTAAGTTTGTCAGTTTGAAGACAAACAAACACCAAACGAACAAACGCCAAACTCTTTTTCTCATTCCGGCAGCTCCTCTTTTCTTATCTGGTCTATCAACTCCCAGAAGATTTTCTCCTTACTTTTCTTCTGGTCTACTGACTTCATTTTCTGCCTGACTTCAATCGCACGTATGGCATCCGCAATTTTAACCTGG
>JBFLZA010001255.1:0-1470 GCA_040756535.1 Cyanobacteriota bacterium | reverse complement strand
TAATTAAATGTTCTTCAAAGGCTGTCAAAACATTGTTGCGCGTCGGCTGTTTGTCAAAAGATTGATGGCTCGTCAACTTGACAATATCGCTGAAATTAAAGCCAAAACGGTGAATTAAAGGTTCTTGCTGCAAGTCCACATTAGTAACACATCCTTGCAAGTTTCCGGGAAAGCGGTCGTTGTTTGGATAATCATTAATTCCGCCTAAAAAAGCGAGTTTGCGAGGGGTATCTTGCGTGAGAACTTGAGCGTAACGGTTTCCCTTGCTGATAATATCTAAGTGGCTTAATCCCAAAGTGGCTAAACTTGAGCAGGCAAATTGTCAGAAATGACGATGTTTCATTATCTTCTTCCTTATTTAATTTTAAAATCGTCAGGAAACACCCTTGTGTTTGCCCTCTTCATCTTACGCTCAATTACTCTGCTTCTCCTATTAAGGTAAAAGCCGCCCAAGCTCTGGGGTTATTTGGGTATTTTTCCATCATTTTGAGCATGGCTTGACGTAAAGCTTGGGCTTTATCGAGTTTCTTTTGGTAGAGATTAGTATAAAACTCGGTCATCAACTCGGCAGTGGGAGCATCGGGAACTGCCCAGAGGGAGACAATGATGCTAGGGATGCCGGCAGTAATAAATGAGCGAGATAAACCGATGACTCCATCGCCGGTGATTCTTCCTCTGCCGGTGTTGCAAGCACTCAGGACAGCTAATGAGGCATTGAGCTTGAGTTGGAGGATTTCTTGTGCCGTGAGCAATCCGTTATCAGTGTCGGTGGGAGCAAGCGCGATCGCACTTTTCAATCCTTGGACGTTATCGAGTATTCCATGCGTTGCCAGGTGGATAATTCGGGCAGAAGGCAGCTTGGGCAAAATCGCAGCTTTTGTGGCGCTGGAGCCTGTCAGCGCTTGAGTGTTCAACAGAGTTGCTATGGCTTTTGCTTCCTTTTCTGCACCTTGTAAGGGCGGTAACTGTTTCGGTAGTTCCCCAATGGTAAGCGCCGCATTGGGCATCGTAGGATTTCCTACCACTAATGCATCTTTGCCTCGCGTCGCTCCTCGTTGGCGTTGCTGGCGTGTCAGTTGCAATACTTGAATCGAGGGGGCAGTAAGAATAGTGTGTTTCTCAATCAAGTATTTGCCTGATTCATCTTGCAGTGCCGCAAAGGGAACCAGGAACAGTTCTTGATGCGGGATGAAGATAACGCGATCGTTCGCGTCGGTGGGCAGAAGATCGGCGATGGGTTTGATAACCAGATTGTGGAGTTGTTGCAAGCGTTGGGTTTGGTCGGGTTCTGGCTTGGCAACTACTTTCATCTCAATTATGCTACTACCCCTGCTAACACCAATGGCTTCACGGCTGATGGTAACGAACTCTGTAAGCGTTAGATTTTCTTTCTGCCATAGGGGTTTGAGGTCGCTGCGACGAAATGTTATTTCACCTGTAGGCTTGATGACCCAGATATAGAGTTCTGAT
>JBFLZA010001254.1:0-1472 GCA_040756535.1 Cyanobacteriota bacterium | reverse complement strand
GATCGGTTGCTCAAAAAGAATATTGAATTCATTGATACAACGGGTAATATTTACCTCAACAGTCCAATTACCTACATTTTGGTACGTCGTCAGTCTCGTTCAGGCGTAACGTCTAACATTACAAATAGCTCACTGCAACTTATCTATGTCTTGCTGAAATTCCCTCATATTTTGAAAGAGGAAGATTTTGAGCGGGAACTAGCTGTAGCCTCCGGAATCTCATTGAGTACCGTCAGACACACCTTAGAAAAGCTCTATAAACTCGACTATCTCCAGCGGAAACGGGGTGATTATAGGATTGTGGATTACATCAAACTCTTAGAACGTTGGGAGATGGGCTACGTTGAAAGCTTGCGTTCTAAGTTATTGATTGATACCTTTACGCCAGTGGGAAAGCGTCCTTTCTACGAGATTGCTGACACGATCGCTCGACAGGCTCAAGAGTATGGCTACCTGATTGGCGGAGAACTGGGAGCAGCGCTTGCCACTGACTATTTGCGCCCCATTGGTGCTACCCTCCATGTACCAGAGGATTACCGCCCAATCTTTGTAAAGCTGAAACTCAAACCCAGCCCTCAAGGAGAAATTGCACTGTTGCGACAATTCGGAAGCCATAATGCCTGGAATTGCGATCAATTCACGTCCCTTGTCGATCCAGTGTTCATTCATGCTGAATTGCAAACAAGCAACGACGATCGCTTGCGAGAAACTGCCGATCGCCTCTTTGGCAAGTACATCGCACAGAGGGCAGACGATGCTTGAACCGAAGGACAAAAAAGTTCTGGCAGATATTAAGGCAGCTGTCGATTCTTTGGAACTACCGATGCTGATAGTCGGTGCTGGAGCTAGGCTCCTCATCTTTGACACAAAGTACAAGGTTCAAGGACGTAGCACTAAGGATTGGGATGTGGCGATTCCGATAGCGAGTTGGTCAGATTTTCAAACCTTGAGCGATCGCATGACTAAAGGCTCGTCTCCTCGCTTTAGCACAACCCAACAACAACACAAATTTATTCACATTGAAACTAAAACAGAAGTTGACATTGTGCCTTTTGGGGTAATTGGTGAGCCAGATCAACAGATTGAATGGGCTGACGGCAATCAAATGAACGTCATGGGTTTGGAAGAAGCTTTAATCCATGCAAGTGTAGAGACAATTGACGATCTTGAGCTTCAGGTCGTCAATACACCAGCTTTCCTTGTATTGAAGCTATTTGCTTGGGGCGATCGCCAAGAAAGGACAAAAAAAGATTTGCAAGATATCGACTTCATCCTTGTGCATTACAGCGATGATGAGCGCGTGTACGAAGAACTCGCTGAAGAACTCGCTGAAGGGCAGATTAAATATCAAGATGCGGCGATTTATCTGCTTGGACGGGACATCCGGAAAATCTTCCGAGATGAGACGGTGGTTCAACTCAATGCCCTTCTGGAGCGGCTTGTGCATGAATCAGACGATGATGCACCTGATT
>JBFLZA010001253.1:0-1475 GCA_040756535.1 Cyanobacteriota bacterium | reverse complement strand
CAATTGAAGAGCTAGAGTATTTATTACATGGGCTTTTAAATGAAGGAGAGCTGGTTATTAAGTGGGGCCGAAAGCTCAAAAACAAAGGTAATGCTTTCATCACAATTTAAATGCACAACAGCTTAACACTCGAAGCACATGAAACTAGCGTCAATGATGACATCTTTAATAAAGATGTAACCTCTAAGGACAATTTTGACGACCAAATTGACGAGACTGTTGAGCCATCCGAAGAAGAGGACGACCTTGAGCTTCCAGTTGTCCAGGCGCGGGAAGTCCTGGCATCCTTAGCTCACCCCGTTGTATCCTCAGCAGATGAAGAAGCCGTCGAATTCCTCATCGCATCCGCTAAGGCAAAGATTTGGAAGCACGTCTTTCGGGATGAAGCAGCAGCCGTAGCGCAGGCTCAAAGCTACACAGGCGACAGCTACGCCGAAAAAGTTAAATCAGAATTCTTAAACGAATATCATCAAGCCAAGAATCTCCCCATCCCAACTGGCTACGCCTTCCGTATCAACGGCAAAATAGCAGAACCCAACCTGATGCAGCGACTCGCCGCCGTTCAGGTACGTGACAAGAAACGAGTCGGTAACTGGTCGGGAACTGGTGCAGGCAAAACCCTCTCAGCCGTCCTCGCCAGTCGCGTCATTAACGCCCATCTGACCCTTATCTGCTGTCCTAACAGCGTTGTTGATGGTTGGAAAAAAGCGATTCTCAACATTTTCCCTGAAAGCGCGATCGCTACCAAAACCTTTACACCCGATTGGAAACCTAACCCCCCAACAGAGTTCCCTGCCAGGGAAGCGGGAGAATTTCTCCCCTCTCCGCTTCGGAGAGGGGTTGGGGGAGAGGTCAACCGTTACATCATCCTGAACTATGAGATGTTCCAGCAGCCAGACTCCGCTGATTGGGTGCGCTCATTTGTGGAAGGCGAGTTAATTGATTTCATCGTTATTGATGAAATCCACTACACAAAACAACGCCAAGTCGAGAACATATCGCGCCGTAAGCAACTGGTAAGCGCACTCATCACCGCCGCAAGCGATCGCAACCCAAACTTGCACATTATCGGGATGTCCGCAACACCAGTAATTAATAATTTACAAGAAGGGAAAAGCTTAGTTGAACTGGTAACAGGAGTCGCCCACCAAGAACTCGACATCCGCCCAACCATCCCCAACTGTATGAAACTGCACCAGCGACTTGTTACCCTTGGGATACGCTGGATGCCTGAGTATAACTTGGGTTACGAGCAAATCGAGATTCCTGTAGACTGTAGCGAATTTATTGAAGAGATCCGGGCGCTTGGTCAGTATGGCACCCCACTTCAACTTGAGAAAAACCTCACACGCGCCCGATTACCTGACATTCGTCGCCACATTCAACCGAAGACCCTAATTTACACCCATTACATCCAAGGAATCGACCGATTACTGAGAGACGCACTAGAGGAGGACGGATGGAAAGTAGGCTTC
>JBFLZA010001252.1:0-1478 GCA_040756535.1 Cyanobacteriota bacterium | reverse complement strand
CCAGGTTTTAGCAAATCTGCGTCCTTATGCTGAAGCCATCACCGCCTGGTTAGCTTCAAATTGTCAGGAGCGCTCCTTTCTGTTACAGGGGCAGGTATTGCGGGATGCCCAGGTATGGGCAGCAGATAAAAGCTTGAGTACTCAGGATTATCAGTTTCTCGCTGCCAGTGAAAAAGAATTGTTGCGACAATCGGAGGCACTGTTGGCATGGCAAAAACAACAGAATCAACAACTTGAAGAAGCTCAAATTGAACTGATAAAAAAGAACCAACAATTAGAGCAAGCGTTGCGAGAGCTGAAGCGGACTCAGTCTCAACTGTTTCAAAGCGAAAAAATGTCTTCTTTAGGACAGTTAGTTGCTGGTGTCGCTCACGAGATTAACAATCCAGTTAGCTTTATCTATGGCAATCTTAGCCATGCCACTGAATATGTCGAGGACTTGTTCAACCTCTTAAAGCTATACGCTAAACACTATCCTCAGCCAGTGCCGGAAATTCAAGAAGAAACTGAGGCAATCGCTCTAGAATTTCTGATTGAAGATTTGCCAAAACTTTTGGCATCGATGAAGGTGGGGGCAGAGCGCATCCGCGAGATTGTTCAATCCCTGCGAAGCTTCTCACGCTCTGATCAACCAGAAATGAAACGGGTAGACATCCATGAAGGTATTGACAGCACGTTAAATATATTAAGACACCGCTTGAAGGCAATAGCTGGGCGTCCAGCAATTCTAGTTGTTAAAGATTATGGCAACCTCCCCAAAGTGGAGTGTTATGCCGGACAGCTCAACCAGGTGTTTATGAATATCCTCGTTAATGCCATTGATGCTGTAGAAACATACCAGCAGGATAGAGGAGGCATCATCACTATCCGAACCGAAGTTTTAGAGGGGAATTCCCATGTCAGGATTCGGATTGAGGACAATGGTTCAGGAATGACTAAAGATGTCCAAGCTCGTATTTTTGACTCTTTCTTCACTACCAAACCAATAGGTAAAGGTACGGGTTTGGGTCTATCTATCAGCTATCAAATTGTTGTTGAAAAGCATGGGGGTCAATTAAAGTGTATTTCTTCAGCACCTGGAGAAGGGACTGAGTTCCTGATTGAGATTCCGATTAGGCAGCAAAATTGAGAACAAGCGATCGGATGGAAGGATTGGATAAACTGCTCTGCCGATGCAGCGACTGGCTTAAGATTAC
This sequence comes from Cyanobacteriota bacterium, assembly GCA_040756535.1. GTDB lineage: Bacteria > Cyanobacteriota > Cyanobacteriia > Cyanobacteriales > Coleofasciculaceae > JBFLZA01. The sequence goes on along the minus strand of JBFLZA010001252.1, from coordinate 282 downwards.
TTTATCACCCATCCCTTTTCGCGAGAAAAACTAGAGGTATACCAAAACAGGTTTAGCTTTCAACAGCGAAATTAACGTGAGTACACCACATCCCTCTACTTACCACTATCAAGTCGGCGGCAGTCTACCCGTTGATGCGCCGACTTATGTGGTGCGGCAAGCGGACAGAGAACTCTATCAAGGGCTAAAAGCTGGGGAGTTCTGTTATGTACTCAACTCTCGGCAGATGGGCAAGTCCAGCTTGCAGGTGCAAACAATGCAAAGGCTGCAAGCAGAAGGCAT
>JBFLZA010001251.1:0-1480 GCA_040756535.1 Cyanobacteriota bacterium | reverse complement strand
AGTAGCAAGGTACTGGGGAATAGAATTAGATGCCATGATGGACATCTCCCGGTTACTTGCCCAAGCGTAGTCAACTTTTTCGAGGTAAACTTTGTAGGACTCCATCGCTTCTGTACGGGTTTTGTAGCTGAGGTGCAGTCCTTCAGATTCCTCAGTGAAGCACAGTCGCGTCATGGCTTTGGCTTCCGAGTCGCTCCTTCCAAAAATAGGCGATCGCAATACCTCGTAAATCGCCGAATAGAGAGCGGGATCGTACCAAAAGATACCGTTAATCGCGGCTGAAAAGTGATAGTGATCTCGCTGACAACCGCGTATCCCCAAGTTTGCTACTAACTTCTCGAAAGCGGTTGGCGGCTTGAGACACTTCACTACGTCATGGGAAAGAATCGTAGAGCTGTTAAAGTGAAAGCTCTCATCCATGAAGTGATAAAAGGAAATTTTCGAGGGAATGGGAGCGTTTTCTGGGTTGGAGTGCTTTTGGTAGTAGTTACTGAGCTTATGCTGCACCAGCTTACCGTTTAGCGTCCGGATACCCCGAACGGTAAAGTATTGGCAAGCGAGGAAAGTATTTCCTGCTGAGAGCATTCCAAAGCTTTGCAACTGGAGCTTTTTCCACCACGTCTTCAGAGCGTTGGTATCCGCAAAAATCATTGTCTCTGCAAACGGCCCGCGCATAGGATAGCTGAAGACGCGCTTGCCAAAAAGCTGTGCTTCCACCTCGCTAGAGATTTTTCTGAAGGCGCTGATATGTGCCCTTTCCTGAGCAGATTCTAAGTCGAGTGTATCGCAAACTAGGCGGAAGTCTTCTTGGGCGTAGAGTCCAGCGGCGCTAGTCTGATTAAAGTAAATCGTGGCAATTTCTGCGGAAACGATCTGCGAATAGTAAGCCACCCAATAAAGTTGGTTTAAGATTATCCTTTGGCTTACGCTCGCTTGTTTCCACAGTGGAGTTCCGTAGAGTAAGGAAAATTCTTCCGGGTTCCAATACTCATCTTTGCAATCTTCATATCGGAAAGAGGCTGCGGCTTCGTCGAGCAGTTGGGTATGATCCTGCTGTTTATTGCGCGTGTGGTTGATCTGAAGCTTGCGGTAGACTTTTGGGTTCTCTAGAAGCGTGTTGCCTTTGGGTTCGTTAATCTGAAGTTGCTGATAAACCTTTGGGGTTTCTAGAAGCGCGTTGTCCTTAATTGTTTCATTCATAATCAAATTACCTTAAAGACCTAACCCCCCAGCCCCCTTCCCTGCGAGGGAAGGGGGAGCCGGATGTTGCTTTGTGCTGTTTCTCCCCTTGCCGCTGTTTCTCCCCTCCCCTACCAGGGGAGGGGTTGGGGGAGAGGTTTTCGGGAAGGGGGTGCCGGATGTTGTTTTGTGCTGTTTCTCCCCTTGCCGCTGTTTCTCCCCTCCCCTACCAGGGGAGGGGTTGGGGGAGAGGTTTTAGGGAAGGGGGAGCCTGATGTTGTTTTGTGCTGTTTCTCCCCTT
>JBFLZA010001250.1:0-1480 GCA_040756535.1 Cyanobacteriota bacterium | reverse complement strand
CGAAAATATGATTGTGGCCTCGACTCTGGGCGAGTTGGCTCAAACCCTTGTAGTTAATGGCATCGGTTACACTGTTGCCAACATGATAAACACGAAGCGTCTGTTGGCTATAGGCAGCAAAGTTTAGTAGAAGCACCGTCAAGATGCTCAACAAGCCTACTGTCAGCATCTTCAAAGCTGTTCGATAAGACATGGAGTACTCTCCTGCGGTGAAAAAGACAATGGGAACTCCCCCTCTTACTAGGACTGCTTTCTATCCTGTCGGGTTTCTTTGCTTTTTTGCGATCGCACTTACTAGTACAAGAAGGCAGGAGGCAGGAGGTAGGAGACAGGAGACAGGAGGCAGGAGGCAGGAGGCGCAAGAGATAGTGCTTGTCCAGTAAGCTTTTTAACCTTTTTGGACGGGTGGGTTATTTTCGCCGCGCTGCACTACTTACCATAACCCTATTGAATTGGATATTTAATGGGAAAAGCTCCCAATATCGAGATGATAGACAATCTTAATCAACCTAAAGATAATGATGCTGTTCTGGGTGGCCAAATCCCAGCGCCTGCTGATGGTGCTGTTTTAGGAGGGATAGCAGGAGTCAAGAAGCGCTTGGCGAGTACAATGGCCGGGCAACGAGTTGCTGCTCTCTACCAAGCGCTAAATTATGAGGAAGCGGGTTTGGAGTTGGTGATTCAGGCCTTAGAGGACAAGTCCAAGCAGGTACAGCAAGCTGCTCAAAAAATACTCTTCGAGAAACGAGCCAATCCGAAAGTAAGACAAGTCTTGCTTCTGCGCTATCCCAATGTCTTGTTCGAGTGTCTGTACACGCTCTCATCAGCAGATGGTTTTGAGATTTCTACCGTTGCGATTAGTCCAGATGGTCGGACTTTTGTTAGTTGCAGCTTTAGATATACTATCGAGCTATGGAATCTGCATACAGGAGAATTGATTCACACCTTTGCACAGAGTACAGGTAGAGGGGGTTGCAGGTTTTGCTCTGTTGCTTTTAGCCCCGATGGACAAAAACTTGCTAGTACCGTTGAAGATGGAACAATCAAGGTGTGGGATTTGCATACAAGGGAACTACTGCACCATTTTGGAGAGGGTCGCGAGTCTTTCGATACCATAACTTGTGTCGCCTTTAGTCCCGATGGGCAGTCTCTGGTGAGTGGCAATTGGCACGGTAGCATCAAAGTGTGGAATCTACAGACACCAGAAGTGAAAAGTAACCTCCCTAGTACGGGAGGAACGATTATGTCTCTATCCGTCAACCCTTTGCAGCCGTTCTTCGCCACTACTTGTGGAACGATTGAACTGTGGGACATCAATACGCTTGAGCCGTTGGGGGACAAGTGTTCTAATCGAGGGTTTTATTCCGTTGCTTTCAGTGCAGATGGACAAATCTTTGCTGCTGGCGGTGGTGACTATACAATTAGCTTGTGGAATCTATATACAGGAGAGCGACTGCACAAGCTTGAAGGAAATCCGCAA
>JBFLZA010001249.1:0-1485 GCA_040756535.1 Cyanobacteriota bacterium | reverse complement strand
ATAGATTCATGGGGAAGCTGCCGGTAGAGTTCCCTTAAAACAGTGAGGCCACCCACGCCGCTGTCAAAAATTCCAATTCTGTCGCGCTGGGGTTCTCCAGTGAAGGATGAAGGATTGAGGGATCTGGCAGAGAAGGATGAATTCATAGAAATTTCACGGAAAGAACGGAAAGCGAGTGTCTTTAGACCTCAAAGGAAAAACGACACGGGTTTTAGTGCCCGTCAGCCTTGGATGAGTGATAATTAACCCATGACTCAATCCTTGTCTGTCAAGTGCAAGTTGATAGTTCCTGTAGAGTTGCGACACGAAATCGACACGACACTTCAGGGATTTGCTGACGCTTGCAATCAGATTTTGGATGTGGCGAAACAACAGAATTGCTGGAATACCACTAAGCTTCACCATCTGGTTTACAAGCCAGTCAGAGAAGTCACAGGGCTGAAAGCAAATCACGTTTGCCAAGCGATTCGGCGCGTAATTGGCAACGCCAAAGCCGTTAAACAAGTTCACAAGTTCAGACCAACTTCCCTCAGTTTGGATGTTCGCACGTTTAAGTATGTTGAGGAAAGCCAGACGGTAGGAGTCACGCTGAAATCTGGACGAGTTCAGCTGGCCTTGTCCATTGGCGGCTATCAGATTGCATTGCTCAGAGGGCAGATTCTGACCAGTGCAACACTGAATCAGACTCGTCAGGGTGACTACTACATCAACTTTGTGGTTGAGTTTGACACTCCACCTACGGGCCAAACGCCCAAAGTAATCGGTGTTGATCTTGGCCTTTGCGACATCGCCACAACCAGTTGTGGCAAAGCTTGGGATGGGAGGCAATTGCAGGCAACTCGCGCCAAGTATGCCAGAGTTAGATCGTCGCTCCAAAGCAAACGCACTAGAGGCTCTAGACGAGTCCTCAAGAGGCTTTCTGGCAAAGAGCAACGATTTCAGAAAAATATTAATCACACAATTAGCCGTCAGCTTGTCAACGAAGCTAAACAGACTGGATCTGCCATTGCTTTTGAAGAGTTGACTGGCATCAGGAACAGGACAAAAGTGAAAGGATCGAAGCAGCGTAGAATACGCCATAGTTGGGCTTTCTACCAACTCAGACTCTTCACCAATTACAAAGCTGCGATGGCAGGAGTCCCTGTTTTGTTGGTTAATCCTCGCTACACTTCTCAGACTTGTCACTGCTGCTTGCACATTGGCAACAGGCAGGCAAAGTCCTTTAAGTGTGTGAACCCCAAATGTGGTTGGATTGGCGATGCTGACCATAATGCGGCTAATGTGATTTCCCGGATTGGGGGTTCGGTAAGTAATCCCGAACGACCCTTCTTGAGTTGTCTTTTAGATGCTCAAGTTTAGGGCGAAAGCCCCGTGTCTTCAGACCGGGGTAAACTTACTCCGTCTTCTGATTTCTGAGTGCTCAGTTGTGAATTCAAGGACACAGGTTGCTCCATCAGGAGAGGTCTATTGATTTTGTTGGATGTA
>JBFLZA010001248.1:0-1486 GCA_040756535.1 Cyanobacteriota bacterium | reverse complement strand
GTCAGAAATAGCGTTTTTCTCCAACCCCAGTTGTTCTCTTAGCGGCTCTGCTGCATCTTTGGCAAGCAATGAAGCCCTCCATCCGTATCGGCAAGACCATCAATTCCGTTGCACTCCATCCTCAAACGCTCCCAACTGACTGGCTAACCGTTGCTGGAGGCGTTGCTTGTACTGCCATAAGTTGGCCGCTTGTCGCACAAATGTACTGCGGCTTGGTATCCGGGGAAACAGGCTTAACCAATGGTCTCTTTCATTACTTCCAGATCTGTTTGTCCGCATCTATTCCGCACCCCCATCCCTTTGGGGCGCACATTCATTGCCAACGTTACAAGGGTTGATGGGGTGCGAAGTCGTGCCATCGGTGTGCCTGTGCGGTTGTTAAATTGCTTGCGGCAGGCTTTGCACAGATACTAGGGTTAAGTGTTTAACGAACGCTCAAGAGAGCGTTAGCATTAAAGACATCGAGTCGATTACCTGAGCTTGAGCAGAGGGAATATTGACCCAGCCCTAACCAAAGCTCACCTAACCTAATTTTGGTATTCCCGCTATGGTTAGCTTACCTGGTGTTACTATCAGAGCCAAAATCTACGAGAGTACCAGTTCTCTGGTGTATCGGGGTGTTAGAGAGCAAGACAGCTTACCGATTATCCTCAAGGTACTCAAGCAAGACTATCCTACTCCTGCTGAGTTAATTCGCTACAGGCAGGAATACGAAGTGACGCGATCGCTCAATCTGGAAGGAGTCATCAAAGTTTACAACCAACAGGATTACCAGCGCACTCTCGTCATGATGCTAGAGGATTTTGGCGGGGAGTCGTTGGAGAAATGGATGCAAGATTCCCCACAGATGTATTGCCCAATACCTTTACCTGTATTTCTTCGTCTCGCCGTTAAAATCGCAGAGATCCTGGGCAATATCCATGCGGCTAATGTGATTCACAAAGATATTAATCCCAGCAATATCGTTCTCAATCCTGGAACCGGACAAGTCAAAATCATTGACTTTGGCATTGCCACTCGGTTTACCCGTACCAATCCCAGCTTCAAAAGTCCTCATGTCCTGGAAGGAACCCTTGCCTACCTGTCTCCAGAGCAAACCGGTCGGATGAATCGTTTGTTGGATTACCGGACTGATTTTTACTCGCTCGGTGTAACATTCTACGAACTGCTCACTGGACACCTACCGTTTCCCACAACGGACATGCTGGAGCTAGTTCATTGCCATATTGCCAGACCGCCTGTTCCGCCTGATGAACTCAATCCAATAATTCCCAAAGCCATTTCAGATATGGTTCTGAAACTGATGGCGAAAAACGCGGAGGCTCGCTATCAGAGCGCTTGGGGCATCAAAGCAGATTTAGAGTGCTGTGCTCAGCAGTTAGAGGCGATTGGTCAAGTTGATGGCATTCAACTAGGTCTGCAAGATGTGTCGGAGCAGTTTCATATTCCTCAAAAGCTATATGGACGAGAAACAGAGGTTGCGGCA
>JBFLZA010001247.1:0-1486 GCA_040756535.1 Cyanobacteriota bacterium | reverse complement strand
GGCATTTCAGTTGCGGCAGAAAATGGTATGGGAATTGTAGGAGTTGCCCCAGAAGCAGAATTAGTATCACTGCGGCTCATTGGTAGCACTGATCCCGTTAATTACGACAAAGATATCACTGGTAAAACGATTGCTGCTGCTTTATTCAATCTCTTCCGAAACCAAGAAAGTGATATCTTAACTAATAGCTGGGGTCCAATGAATATGATTCAACAATCTCTAGCATTGGCTGCACTTGAACAGGGAGTTAACCAAGGTCGAAATGGATTAGGAAATATATACGTGTTTGCTGCCGGCAATGATGGTGCTTTAGATGGTAATGTTAACTACAATTATTTCGCCAATTCGCGCTACACCATAGCAGTAGGTGCTGCCACTCGTAACGATGTTCAATCTCCTTACAGTACCCCAGGAGCAGCACTTTTGATATCAGCTTACTCAGATAATGGCAGTGGTGAATCTGCGGAAAGTATTATGACGACTGCACTTGACGATTGGTATGCAGATGATTTTGGTGGTACATCCGCAGCCGCGCCTTTAGTCTCTGGTGCCGTTGCATTAATGTTAGAAGTCAATCCGAATTTAACATGGCGGGATGTGCAGCATATTTTAGTGCAAACAGCGAGGCGTGATGGCATCACCGATCCCGCAGCAAATTGGAGTGGTAAAGAAGGAGATGCTATTCGCCATAGCGATAAGTATGGCTTTGGAATTATTGATGCGGCAGCGGCAGTGAATCTCGCAAGAAATTGGACGCCGGTTGCAGCCGAAGTACCCGTTATTCGTGAATTTGAGCTAGATAGCGTTAATCAAGTGATTCCAACCCTTGATAACCTTTCTGTGGGGGATCGGCTAACCGCAGCAGATTCAACAATCATTCAGCAAAATATTAAGGTGGAATCCGTTGAGGTAGGACTCAGCCTTACCCATCCAGACTGGCGGGATTTGACTGTTGTTCTAACTTCTCCCACAGGAACCCAATCAATTTTAGCGAAAGCCATTCCCCCAGAAAAACGCACCTCAGATGATGGCATCAAGCAAGGTGAAACACGGAAACACTGGACTTTCAATTCGGTTCGTCATTGGGGTGAGTCTTCACAAGGAGAGTGGACTTTACAAGTATTCGATCAACAAGGCAATGAGGTTGAAGGTACTTGGCATGATTGGAAGTTGAATATTCATGGAACCAGTAATGAACCGCAACCAAATGTTACGATTCGGACAACTGACGCAAAAGCCACAGAAGAAGGTGATACCGCACAATTTGTAGTGACGCGTGATGGAGATTTAAATGCACCCCTGACGGTCAACTATGTAATTGCCGGCACCGCACTTAATGGCACGGATTACAAAGAATTAATCGGCACCGTTACGATTGAAGCCGGTAAAGCTTCTGGCACAATTGGTGCTGTACCTATCCTTGATTATTTAACAGAAGAGAATGAAACCGTTACCCTCACTTTAAGGGATACGAATACTTACAATG
>JBFLZA010001246.1:0-1488 GCA_040756535.1 Cyanobacteriota bacterium | reverse complement strand
TTTGCCCGTTGCTCAGCATCTGCCATCACTTCAGGCATTTTCTCCAGCATCTCTCCGGGGTAATTTTCCAAAACACGGGTAGAGAGGGAAATTCGGCCTTTCCATTCATCCAGCTCAATGATTACAGTTATTTGAATGCGATTCGTGAAATTTTCGACTAAAAAACAAAACCCTGTAGGTTGGGTTGACGAAGGAAACCCAACACTAACTCTGATTGACAAGCACAAGCACCTATAATACCGAAGCCGATTATGATGAGCGACTTATACCAAATCCGGTTAGGGTTGGCGACTGATTAACCCTTGCCTAATGAGAGTTTCGCTCCTGAAAAAAAGTCTGAGTCAACCGGGTTTTGTATTATCCATTAAATTCTGTTGGGTGGAGTACAACGGAGGGTTCCCTGCTAAATTCTGTTAGGCGAAGCGAAGCGAAGAGTTCGCTGCGCTCTACCCAACCTACTAAGCTTACGATTGTTATTTGAACGCGATTCTTGAAATTTTCGACTGTTTAATCAGTAATGATTGCATCTGCTTCGATTTCAATCAACATCGTTGGATCAATCAAGGATTTGACTTCGAGCATACTGGTTACGGGGGGATATTCGGCAAAAAACTCGTGATGGGCTTTGCCAAACTCTGCCCATCGGCTAATATCTGTCACAAACATTCGAGTACGGACAATGTGCCGGCAGCCTGCACCCAAGGCTTGCAGTGAGGTTTGAATAATTTCTAGACAACGCTTTGCTTGGGCGTAAGCATCGCCGGGTGCCACAATCTTGCCGGCATCATCAATCGGCGCAGTTCCTGACACATAAATATGATGGCCAATTTTAATAGCACGACAGTAACTCACTTGAGACTCCCACGGTGCCCCCGAAAAGATTCGTTCCACTTGCATATCCATGCCTAATGATCCTTAAAAACTCAGCTGTGTTTATCTGTGTGCATCTATGGTTTTAAAAACCCTTCTAACGTTTCGTTCATCCGATCCTGACTTTTCCCGTCTTTTTTTAATAATGAGAATTAATATCAAAAGTGACTGAATTAAATGTTACAAGGGAAACCATTATGCAGTATTAATCACTGCCCTGGTTTCATCATTCCGCTACTGTTCCACTTTGTAGTTTAAGTTTAAGTCGTCTCCTGCCAGCCCCCGGATTCCCCAATTATGTTTTGGAGTCTCTGTGATCGTAATTTCTAAATCCACAGGTCTAATTCCGACTTGCACTGACAATCGGGAAAACAGCAAATGAATGAGCTTCTTCTTTGTCTCAACTGTGCGTTCCTCGAACATGCTGACCTCGATAATTACGTATTTCTCTGAGCGGTCAGGCGGATAAATGAAATCCCCCTTCTCAAGTGGTAAGAAGCGATGAAACCGCTTGTCTTGAGGAAGTGCAAGCGCGTCCACAACGCAAGAATGTATTACGTCAGAAATTAAGTTCCGAGACTCACCGAAAAATGCTGCGTTTCCGTAGATTTTGATCTG
>JBFLZA010001245.1:0-1493 GCA_040756535.1 Cyanobacteriota bacterium | reverse complement strand
CAGCCTTATTGGGCAACAAAAAACCAGGCTCTAGCCCTGGCTTGAAGTTTTGATTGTGTTCATCGTGGTTACTACTTTTTGCGTAGCTCCTGTTCCATTCCTTGCCATATCCAGCGCTTTACTTGGCAGAGATAGGCCGCGATAATTAACCAGAGAGTTCCTGCTATTATGCTGAGCGTTTCAAAGGCTTCTTCAGTGTAAGTTTGCTCCGGATTCATGATGAACAAGAGAGCTGTTACGACCGCAAGCGTGGCAATGAAGTTGCTGCTCAGGGCATAGAAGCTTTCAAAGAGACTTCGAGGGGCGGGAAGTTTTCTTGACCAACTATCAGGGCGATTCCCTAGCAAGAAGCTGTGAACGTAAGCAAATCCTATGAACGGCAAGATGTATCCAACTACCAAGAAAAAGAATGGTATGCCTAGGTTGTTTGTTGCGAGTGTAGCGCCAATTGCTAGCTCTGCACACCTCCGAAGGCTGTACCCCAAGGGAATCATCATTGCGGCAAGGATTGATGCTTCTATCCAGGCAATTGGAAGTGGAAACCATGTAGGCCAGAACGATTTTAAGTTTAAACTTTTCACGAATAATACTGGTTAAATGTTTGTTAGTCGCATCTTCTCAGCATTTAGTGAAAAGTTTGCCGGTAGTATCGCTGAACTTTACGAGAGTGGCAAATGCCATCGGCTCTCTTTGTGATGTGGCAACCTTCGGCTAGGGAAGGCGTAGAGACACCACTATTTAGTTTTCAAGGTTCAGTAAATTTACTGGCAGTAGGTGAATTTTGGAGCGCTCCATTCTGACCCTATTTTGTTACTACAGCAGCGAGCAGGAGAAGGATTTTTGGAACACTTAATGTTGTATAGCAACCTAGGCACCCATAGGGACTCTGCAAAATCAGCTCCAATTCTTCCGCCTCAGCCGCTCATTTTTTGCCTAGAATCGCTCCATGAATTCCTCGTGTTCTCAGCAAATCCTCTCATCGCATTCCCTGATTACCTTTGGGGGCAGCGGGTGGGGAGTAGTCTCTATGGAGTCGGAGCGCTTACCGGCAAAAATTCTCTCAAAAATGCTCTTTACGCGTCGCTCCCGAAGCAGTCGATCATACGTGATTACTTCCGGTTACAACTTGCGCCGGTGGCAGTTGCTTACTCTCCTCTTGTACCGGCAGGTGTCAATTTAATTCTGTGTCTTTGGCTCCTGGGACGTGGCTCTGATTATACGGGCGCTTTGTCGGTGTTCCACATAAGCTTTGCGCCGGCCTGTTAGGCGGGTAATCCTAGCGCAACATTTTAAGCCGTGTTTTAATTCTCAGTTTTGCTCTAGTCCCATTGGACGTTGGCTGCCGGTGATCGCTACACTTAGCGAGGCTAGGAGAGGCTTGAGGGCACCTAACGCTGCATGAAGAATTAAATTTAACGCTCATATCTAAGAAGATGTTTGTTAGTTTTGTTGGAAATTAGGGAACTATAGATCAACTTAGATTAAATTAGAGC
>JBFLZA010001244.1:0-1495 GCA_040756535.1 Cyanobacteriota bacterium | reverse complement strand
CAGGATATCCTGGGGCGTATCCAAAAGCTCTGTCAGTCTGATGGCGCAATCCATCAACGGTGTATCAGCATTGCTAACGAACAAGCCTCTCACTGAGTTTTCTTTTCTACTGGAGCTGGGTCGGATTTGAGCAATAATATCGCAAAGTTGGGCTGGATCTAACTTCAGCTTAAAGCCCAAATACGGCTGCTCTGGCGTTGCTTCGAGTACAAATCCACTGAGTGGCAAATCCACCGAGACCACCAGATATTGAGCCGCGCCATACTGATAAGTTTCCTCACCCAGCAACGCTTCCTTTTTGCCCTGAACAACAATAGCGAGAATTGGTTCAGCCACACCGCACATCGCCGTAGAAACAACCGATTCCCGCATAAATTCCAACTGAGGGATAGCTGTTTTGTGGGCACCGTTCCCCAAGTCGTCGGTGTGCCGGGTCACTAATGCCGCCAGTTCTTGACACGCACTCCTAGCTTGATTGGGCTTGAGTATTTCAATTGCCATGCTGGTCTCCTGGTTGATTTAACCGTGCTCATGCACTCATTCTAGAGAATATTCTTCCTTGTCAAAATCTTGCCTGAGAGGATTAGGCAATAACCTGCGAGGTTTATGTATTTAGAACTAGCTTTGCCAAGCCTATGATGAACCCAAGTCAAGAAAGCAATGAGAGAATAAGACAATGACACCTGACATAACAAAAATCGCTTTGATAACAGGAGCGAGCCGAGGATTGGGCAAAAATACCGCTTTGGCGCTTGCCAGAAAAGGGGTTGATGTCATCGTGACTTATCGCAGCAGCGAGGCAGAAGTCCAAAGTGTTGTCGCTGCAATTGAAAAAATTGGCGGTAAAGCGGTTGCACTGCAACTGGATACTTCTAACCAAAGATGAACATTCATGTGAAAGGTGTTTTCTTCCTGACACAGAAGCTTCTGCCGTTGCTCAAGGACGGAGGACGGATTATCAACATTTCCTCCGGTCTTGCCCGGTTTGTTTAACTTAACCCAATCTAAACAGTAAGGAAAGTCATCATGTTGAATGTAGAAAATAAAGTCATTGCCATCACCGGAGCCAGTAGCGGCATCGGCGAAGCCACGGCGAAGTTACTCGCCGAAAACGGTGCAAAAGTCGTTTTGGGGGCACGTCGGGCAGACAGGCTAGAAAAGCTGGTCAAGGAGATTCACACATCAGGTGGTACAGCTGAATTCAAAGCGTTAGATGTCACCAATCGCGAAGATGTGAAAGCATTCATTCACTTTGCTAAAGACAAATTTGGTCGCGTCGATGTCATCTTTAACAACGCAGGCGTAATGCCTTTGTCTCCATTAAACGCGCTGAAAGTTGAGGAGTGGGACAAGATGATTAACGTCAACATTCACGGCGTGTTGAATGGCATTGCAGCAGGACTGCCAATTATGGAGGCACAAGGCAGTGGGCAGTTTATTAATACCGCTTCGATCGCTGCACACTGGGTCGGACCCACTGCTGCGGTTTATTGCG
>JBFLZA010001243.1:0-1495 GCA_040756535.1 Cyanobacteriota bacterium | reverse complement strand
AAGATCAGGACTTTGGTAAAGTCAACCACAAACTGAAAGATGTAGGGGTCAGTGTGGTAGATGCCTTGCTGTGCCTGTTTGAGCCGTTCCAACACCTTTTGTTTTTCAGCAGCACTGAAGGCAGGACGGGTCACAGAGGTAGCTTCTTGCCGCCCATTGAGGTCAAGAGTCCTCGCATGAGGGCTATCAAAATCGAGCGGCATCATACCAGCAAGCTGCGGGGCGACAAACGACAAACTGCCATCGGTGGCCAACTGGAAGTCTCCCAACGCTGTCCACACACAGGTAGACGGGATAACGGCTTTTCCTAGCCGTGCTAGTTCTGCCTGTATCGAGTGCCGCAGGAATTGAGCAGTGGCTTCTGGACAATGCCGGCTTCTCCAAAGCAGGCGGTAGCTGATTTCTGGTGCGCTTAGCAAACGCAAAAATGACTCATCCGGTAGGATATTGAGTAATGCAGTCAGCGATTGTCCTGTTGCTGAGTCTTGCAGCGTGATTTGTCCTAGAGTTTTGCCGAGTGCTTCGCTGAGTTGATTGATGTATGCCGTGTGAACCCGATCAAGGAGAGATTGATGATTTGCCCACCTCAAAACTGTAGGCATCGTTTCTATTAGCATGGCGTGACTCAACTAATAAAGCCCTACAAGTCTTTGATTTGCTTCGTCTGTAAGCTCATTCAGGATTTGTCGTCGGAGAGCAGTTTCCTCAACAGAAACATCTAGACGCGCTCGAATGTGGTTGAAGAGACATAGCAAATCCTGGCACCAGACAGATGGATTGTCGAATTTTCGCTGTTCAGAATAGCGATGAGGTAGATATCCCCCTGCACAAGTTTCTTGTTCTGGGCACTGCTGGCATCCAGCAGGCAGGGGTAAGCCGGTAAAAATGGCTTTACCATGCAGCTCGCTGACCTCTGCAACACGAGAAAATTCATCGTGCAACACATTCAATCCTGTTTGAGCAATCCCATGCTTACAAACTCGTAGTACGTCTAGTCCTTCGATCGCCCCATCAGTTTCTACAAACAAAAAACCGAAGGGTCTATTTCCTAGAAAATCAACCTGACTCTCACCGCCTAAAATCACCCGTGCCATGTTCCAAAACAGACTGACAGGGACATCCAGCGTACCCTTAAACCACCATTCTTCAAAGATGGGAATTAAGTAGTCTGCACAGGGAGTTGAACCATGTTGCGCTCGAATTGGCGCGATCGTGTCGTGCGTAAAATCGGGAAACAGATAATCAATTGAACTAGCACCTAATTCAATCAAGTGACGATGAATTTGGAGTGGATCAGAATTTAACTGAATCACGGAAAGGAACTGAACCGGAATTCCCGTCTGTCGTAGTTGTATAATTCCCGCTTTTACGCGATTGTAAGATCCTTCTCCCTGATGATCGACCCGAAATCGATCATGGAGTTCCTTGGGTCCGTCCATGCTAATGCCAACAATGACATCGTGTTGCTTGAAAACTTCAGCCCACCGTTGATCTA
>JBFLZA010001242.1:0-1496 GCA_040756535.1 Cyanobacteriota bacterium | reverse complement strand
TAGGTAACGCCATAACCCGTGTCTGGGCGAGTCGTCAATACACCAATTTTTTCATCTAACCCGACAACGGGAAATTCCAAATAGGCACCAACGGATTTACCAATCCAGTTTGCCTGCATTAGTTTCACCCGTTCGGGCCAACCCGTCAATTTGTCGAGGTCGTTGAGCAATTCTTCTGCATAGTCGGTAATCTTAAAGAACCACTGCCGCAACAGTTTGCGCTCAACTTTAGCCCCGGAACGCCAAGAACGCCCCTCACTATCGACTTGTTCGTTTGCCAATACTGTTTGATCGATAGGGTCCCAGTTAACGGCAGCTTCTTTTTGATACGCCAATCCCGCTTTGAGAAATTGCAAGAAAATCCACTGCGTCCACTTGTAATAATTCGGGGAACAAGTGGCAAGTTCGTTATTCCAGTCGTAAGAAAGCCCCAAGCGCTTTAACTCAGACTGCATCTGAGCGATGTTTTGCTCGGTCCACTTGGCGGGATGGACTCCACGCTGAATGGCAGCATTTTCCGCCGGTAGACCAAAGGCATCCCAACCCATCGGGTGCAGTACCCGATAGCCCTGCATCCGGTGCACTCTGGCAATGACATCCGTAATTGTATAGTTACGGACGTGACCCATGTGCAGGTTACCGGATGGATAGGGGAACATGGATAGAGCGTAGAATTTCGGCTTGTCACTCTGGGTGGGGGTCTGATCGATATCTTGCTCAGACCAAGTCTTTTGCCATTTTTCCTCTATCTCGGCTGGGTTGTAACGGGACTCCACAAAACTTACTCCTACTGGATTCGCTATGAGCCTTTGCTTGTTGTATTTTGACACATCCCGCGATCGCGAATTGTTGATGTATCGCTTGGGGATGACCCTTTTCGATTTTAGATGTGGGATTTAGAGGCTGCTGCTACAGAGCGGACTGCTCGTTGGTGGTACAAACATCTGAATTAGAATACTACTGCATCCTACTGCACGAACCCCTCTTGAACGGCCAAGGTCAGTATAGCAGCTAATTTTATGCATACTACTTATTGTAGTACGAAGAAGTGAGCGATCGCATCTTGGATAATACAAAAGTTTTCGTATACGGTACTCTAAAACCCGGAGAATTTTATTACCCACGCTACTGTGCAGGAAAGGTCGTAGAGGAGAAACCTGCGATCGCAATGGGTCAACTGTATCACCTGCCACCCTTGGGTTACCCTGCTATGATACCGGGAGAAAATCAGGTGCAGGGGTTTTTGCTCACGTTGGCTAACGCTGCTACTTTAAGTCACTTGGATGAATTGGAAGATTACGAACCCCATCGCCAACCTGAAGACAACGAATACAATCGATATCCCATTGAAATCTATGATTTAATGGGAAAATCGCTAGGAATGGCTTGGGCTTACTTCATGACACTGGAGAAAGTGCAGTACTACCAAGGTATCTTGATTTCTTCTGGATGCTGGAGTGGTTCTGTTGTGAATAACTAACAGATGTAGGGCACAG
>JBFLZA010001241.1:0-1496 GCA_040756535.1 Cyanobacteriota bacterium | reverse complement strand
GTTAGTTGGGGGAACCTGAGCGTTCTGGTTGCTTTTCCAAGGTTCGTCGATCGCTTCAAACAGGTAAGTCATCACACGATGCTCGAATGCCCACTTGTCAATTGCCTGGTAATAGGCAAGGAGATTCGCCACGTTGTTGTCCGTGTTGTTGAAACTAATCCCCTGCGAAGGCCACCCAGTTTCGCCAATCATCACCTCGCATTGCGGATTGATGTCTGCAACCGCCGTCTTGATTTGATGGAAAGCCTGACCTATTTGATTCACTCCGTCGGTCGGGGTGGCAGTGTTTACAGCGGGATAAAGATTGCAAAGGATAAAATCGCAATTTTGGATCAGTGTCTTTAACTGGGTGTAATAGGGGCTGTTTGGATTGGCGATTTCTCCGAAGGTATGCGATCGCACGCCCACTTTGATATTGAGGTTCTGAGCTTTCTGCTTGTTAGCCACAATCATTGCGTTGACAGCATCGGCTGTCTCTGCGTTGATGACATATTCATTGGTGAAAACCAATGAAGTTACGGTGTTGGGGTAAACAGCGTTCGCCTCCTTTGCCGCAGAAAAAGCCGCTTCGATTTCTGCCTGCTGGCGCGTCGGATTAGCCTGCTGATAAATTCCCTGAGCCACCTCAATGGCAACCTTGCCTGTTTGCTGATTCAACTGTGCAGCAGCACCAGCGACGTGACAGTTGGAATCGAGCTGATTCCAAGGCGTTGTCGGCGGGTAATACCCTGCATAACCCATGCCATAGGTGCTGATTTTATTGAACTGGGGTGCAATGACTTCCAGCATCCGAACAATATCTTGCTGGCTGTATGAGTTCCAAAGAGGAACCTTGGCATTTGGAGCTGTTCCTGTCCAGTGGCCAACATAAGGACTAAAGGCCACACCGAGAAATTCAGACATAAAGTACTTTCCTCAAGGATTGAAATGTATTCCGTGGAGGTGTTCAGATAGGTTGGGGCAGATAGACATTCAGCTAGGTTGGGGGACAAAAAAAGAAGTTTGGGCTCGCAGTAAGGGCTATTTCCTCGGCGAGAAAGTCCTACGAAAAATCTGCTGGCGTCACGTCGTAACCGCCATACTCTTCGATATAACGGAGAATAGACGTGCCATTTTCATCATGAGATACTTGGTCATTCAACAGCAGGTTAGCTACTCCATAAGGACCGCGCAGGTGTGCCCCTGCTAGAATGCCAGAAAGAGTGATTGTTATTGTTTTTGACACCCCATTATCATTAAATGTCTTTGCCTTACCAAGGTAGTCGTTTACTGACTTTCCTTGACCGGCTAGCGTATCGTTAACACGTTTCCAGTTCAGGGCAAAAGCCTCACGAATTGCAAATTCTTGGACATCGGGAGAATTCAGGAATTGTTCTTTGCTATTAATTCCTTTCTTTCCAGTCCATGTACCGCGCCAATAATTCTTGTCTACACCATTTCCTCCACCAATATAAGGATTAGGGGTGTTGTAGTAACCAAGGTCTATCAGCAAGGCT
>JBFLZA010001240.1:0-1497 GCA_040756535.1 Cyanobacteriota bacterium | reverse complement strand
GCTTTAACAGCGTTAATCACAGCTTCGTCACCTTTGCTGTCTAAGATATCAGCGATCCAGCCAGCAAGTTCACGTACTTCAGCTTCGCCGAAACCACGAGTCGTCACAGCCGGTGTACCAATACGGATACCAGAAGTCACAAATGGTGAGCGTGGGTCATTTGGTACAGCATTTTTGTTCACAGTAATGTGAGCTGCACCTAACCATGCATCTGCTTCTTTACCTGTTACATCTTGCTTAATAAGAGATAACAAGAACAAGTGGTTTTCTGTCCCGCCAGAAACGATGTCATAACCACGAGCAATAAGAACTTCAGCCATTGCTTGAGCATTCTTCACTACTTGTTGTTGGTAAACTTTGTATTCAGGAGCCATTGCTTCTTTAAAGCAAATTGCTTTAGCCGCTACCGCATGAACCAATGGACCGCCTTGGTTACCAGGGAATACAGCTGATTGTAATTTTTTCTCAATTTCTTCGTTTGCTTTCGCAAGGATTAAACCTGAACGTGGGCCACGAAGTGTTTTGTGTGTAGTGGTTGTTGTTACGTCAGCAATTTGAACTGGGCTTGGGTAAACACCAGCAGCAACTAGACCAGCAACGTGAGCCATATCTACAAATAGGTAAGCGCCAACTTTATCCGCGATGTCACGGAAACGCTGCCAATCTACAATTTGGCTATAAGCAGAGAAACCAGCTACGATCATACGTGGCTTGTGCTCAACTGCTAAACGTTCAACTTCTTCGTAATCAATCTCGCCAGTTTCAGGGTTTAAACCGTACTGAATTGCGTTATATGTTTTACCAGAGAAGCTAACTTTTGCACCGTGAGTCAAGTGACCACCGTGAGCCAAGCTCATACCCAAAACAGTGTCGCCTGGGTTAAGAAGGGCTAAGTAAACAGCAGAGTTTGCTTGTGAACCTGCATGCGGTTGAACGTTTGCGTAATCTGCACCGAAAAGCTCTTTAGCACGGTCAATCGCTAATTGTTCAATCACGTCTACATATTCACAACCGCCGTAGTAGCGTTTGCCTGGGTAGCCTTCAGCATATTTGTTTGTAAGTTTTGAACCTTGCGCTTCCATTACTGCTGGAGAGCAATAGTTTTCAGAAGAAATCAGTTCGATGTGCGCTTCTTGGCGAGCATCTTCATTTGTGATTGCTTGCGCGATTTCTGGATCAAATTCAGCAATTGAGATATTGGCAAACATTAGCGAGGTCCTATGAAATTAGGGCTTTTAAGCCGTGCTAAGATTGGCGCGTATTGTAGCATGAAGTTTATAAATTTCGAGAACGAACTTTACGCAGTTTTAAATAAAAAATCGCTCACGAAGCAGAACTCCATGAGCGATTTGGGTCAAAGCAAATTACTGAATTGGCATGAGAGTTTTGACATCGTCAACAATATCATCGATATTTTCACTAAACGATGTGGTATGGGTCCATTTCGTCGTTTCACTGTCATCAGTCACATAACGAATATTGTTTCCAGCTTGAGAA
>JBFLZA010001239.1:0-1497 GCA_040756535.1 Cyanobacteriota bacterium | reverse complement strand
TTTTCTTCGATTGCAATGAAAACAAGCTAAAGCCAAGTTTTCGATAGTATCTGCTCCGCCTTGAGCAATTGGAATTACATGATCTACTGTGAATTGTACGTATTGCCATTGTTCTGATGCGTGGCAATATTCGCACAAACTACTGGCTCGCTGACGTACCTGCTGCCGAACAACTTCGCTTATTTTACGATGAGGAGGCAACTTTATAAATGTCCTTGATTTTGATCTAGGAAAAGATTCCGAACAGTGCGGTTAAGAAAACTTAGATAATCATCAATTTCTTCGTAGCTATCAAGTTCTTGTTCTTCTGCTGTACTAAGAGGGGAATCTTGTTGTTTGGACAATAACTCTTCTATTCGAGTTTGCACAAAACTAGAAGCCCGAAATATGGGTACTCCTTCTTCCAGTTCGATTCGGACAGCACCTTCTACTGGCAGGCTATTTGGTAGGCTACGAAGTTGTGGCGGGAGAGGTATTGTCACAGTTTGGATTCAAAAACACTTTGATGGTTCGATTATAGCTGGCGCTCAGCTTTATTAATTAGAGGAGAAGCTGAGAGATGCGATCGCGTTTCTTTTGTTGGGGAGAATGCGATCGCGTGCCGATACAAATTAGGATTGCCAAACAGTTGTCTTAACGACGCTTGTGGATTAAATGACGTATCATACGATGTAATATATGATGTGTGTAATATTGGCACGCTGAGGAAGAATCAATGGCACGTTACTCCTTGAACTTACCGACTCAGTTAAAGCAAGATGCCGAAAAATGTGCAGCTTCCCAAGGTGTTTCGCTGAATCAATTCATTTTGTGGGCTGTGGCGGAGAAGGTAGGGGCGCTAAGCCAGCAACTCGACGATCCGGCATTTCCTGAGATTACATACCGTCGCGGCGCTAGCGGTCAACCAATGCCTGTTCTGCGCGGGACTGGCTTGCGCGTGCAGACAGTGGTAGTTGCTGCGAAACAATGGGGTTTATCCCCGAAGGAGATTGCTGCTGAGTATAGCTTGAGTGAGGCTCAGGTGAAGCAGGCGCTAGCTTTCTTTGGAGCGCATACGGCGGAAATAGAGATAGCGATCGCATCTGAACAAACTCTTGAAGCGGCAAATGTCTAAACCGCTGTTGCACCTAGATGCCGATACATCTATTAAAGCCCTACATCAAGCCTTAATTTCTCGCGGTCACGATGTCACCCGAACACCGACTGATTGGATGCCCTTAGATGCAAGTGATGAGACTCAGTTATTAGGGGCTACGGCTCAAGGGCGGTGTATTTTTACCTTTAACATCCGCGATTTTTTGGTTTTAGCAGAATACGCCCAACATAGTGGCATTATCCTGGCGGCTCAAAGTAGTTGGACACTCTCGGATTTGATTGCTGCTTTGGATCGCCTGCTGTCTGAGACACAAGCATCTGAGTGGATCGGACAAGTACGCTGGCTGAACCAGTGGCGAACGTAAGCGATCGCGTTTTTGTGTTGGGAAGATGCGATCGCGC
>JBFLZA010001238.1:0-1502 GCA_040756535.1 Cyanobacteriota bacterium | reverse complement strand
GAGCCGCTAGTGGTGCATTGAGCTTCATTTGATCGCCTTTTTTGTCGTAGAGTAATACCGGAATACCTTGAGCTAGAGCCGATTCCACCATCCGGTCAATCGCACTGGCTGTTTTACCACTTCCTGGAGAACCCACTACGAACACTGAGCGTTGAGCATCGGGAATCCAAACCGCAGGCATCGCACCCAAGAGGGTTTGTATCCAGGCTCCAATAAAGCGTAACTGACCACCCCACCAAAACTGAGGCATCTTTCCCACCCAGAACGTGACCCGATTGGCTGGTACTGATGGGGAGCATGTCACCTTTGCGGTAAGTAAAAGTACTTAAAGAGCCTGGATTACTGGAAAATTGGGAGGCAATTCGCGAGAATCAGAGTCGTCTACTCCTCGGTTCATGCCATGACTCCAGAGCAAGAACAAGCCCTCAAAGAACACCTCCAAGCCATTGCCAAAATTCTCTATGACGACAGTGACCCAGGCACAATGCAGACGCTGGAAGGGCTTGAAATGACCCTGCGTCAGCAGATTCAAACCCATGTCAGTCCAGAACTGGGAATTTTTTTATCCAAACAATTACAGGAACACAAGCAGGCAAATCCAGAATCCTAAAAAGCACGTTAGGCTTGTTAGAAATTACCAGCAAACAAGCAGAGAAACTAGAGGTGTTGCCTTACCGCCAGTTAAGTCCTCATTTGGAAAATTGCTGTTTACGTCTGAGTGCAATAGTGTCTTACAAGCAAGCCGAACAGGATATGGCTTACTTGACTGGAATCCGGGTTCCCGCTAAAACGCAGCAACGTTTGGTGCATCGTCAGACTTTCCAGTTGCCTGATGTTGAGCAACCTATTGAAGAGTTGAGCGTCGATGGCGGCAAGGTTAGACTGAGAACTCCTTTAGGCGAAGAATGTCAATGGAAAGATTACAAAGCCATTGCCACCGCTCAAGGAATGCTGGCAAACTTCCAAAATAATGCTCAACTCATTGATTGGGTTAATGAACAGTCGTTGGCTCAGCCCATCGTGTGTTTAGGCGATGGGCACGAGGGTATCTGGAACATCATCAGCCAAATTGCGACATCTCCACAACGACTTGAGATTTTGGACTGGTATCATCTGGTAGAGAATCTGCACAAGGTTGGCGGGTCGATAAAACGGCTCAAACAAGCAGAGGCTTTCCTATGGCAGGGGCAAGTTGAGGCAGCGATTGCGTTGTTTAACAACTGTCAACGAAAACAGGCGAAGAACTTTTGCGAGTATCTGCGTAAACATCACCCTCGCATTGTTAATTACGAGTATTTCCAGGCTGAAGGGCTATACTCTATCGGTTCAGGTGCGGTTGAATCAGCCATCAAACAGATTGGTCGGCGGGTGCAACTTTCAGGGGCACAATGGAACCGCGAAAACGTCCCTCAAGTGTTAGCGCATCGCTGCGCTTATCTCAATGGATTAATTGGTTTGCCGTTACTCACTAACTAAGCATTATTCTCATGGAAAAAGTGACA
>JBFLZA010001237.1:0-1503 GCA_040756535.1 Cyanobacteriota bacterium | reverse complement strand
GATGAGGATGGCACAGTGAAACTTTGGCACCTAGACGGTACAGAACTTGAAACCATCCGGAATCACAGTAGCAGAGTCACTAGCCTCAGTTTCAGTTCCGATGGTCAAACCCTAGCCTCGGCTGATGAGGATGGCAGGGTAGAATTCTGGTGCTTAGATGGCAATGAACTGCTATTCCCCTTAATGCACAATTATGGAATTACTAGCGTTAGCTTTAGTCCCAATGGTCAGACTTTAGCTTTTGCTGGTGAGGATGGCACTATCGAACTTTGGAGCAAAGATGGTACGGAAATGCAAGCCTCATGTAAGCAGGGCGAACAGGTCACTAGCATAAGTTTCAGTCCCGATAATCAGATTTTTGCTGCCGCTAGTTTGGATGGTACAGTCACACTTTGGCGATTCAATAGTAATAGACTACAAAAACTACAAACTTTCCAAGGTCACAGTAAGAGAGTCACTGGTATAAGTTTTAGTCCCGATGGTAAAACCTTAGCTACCGCTAGTGAGGATTGTAGTACCAAACTCTGGAGCCTTAGTGGTACTGAACTGCAAATCTTCCGAGGTCATAAACAAAGAGTCACTAGCCTCAGTTTTAGTCTCGATGGTAAAACCTTAGCTACCGCTGGTGAGGATTGTACTGTCAAACTCTGGAGTCTCGATGGTGCTGAACTGCAAACCTTCCAAGGTCACAGTAATTGGGTTACGGAAATAAGTTTTAGTCCTGATGGTAAGACCTTAGCCTCTGCCGGCCAAGACCACACGGTAATCCTATGGAATTTGGATCTCGATGACCTACTCGTGCGTTCCTGCAATTGGCTGCGGGGCTATCTGAAGACTAACCTAAATGTGAGTGAGAGCGATCGCAAACTCTGTGACGGCATTGGCACTCAAAAGTGAAAGAGCGATCGCAAGAGCTTCCAATTTATGCGATCGCATTTACTCAAAATCACCCTATCCATCAACAACTCATCCGCTCAACTATCCGCACGCTGCATTTTATCCAAACGCGGCATTCTAATGATGTCCGGGCTGAGTTGACACGCCTGCATCGGGTTGCTGACAACACTTGGATCGTTACAAGATACAGCCTTAATAGCTGGAAGATTGGGATCAGGCTGAGCGCTGTGGTACGTGTACGAATCATCGATCCAAGGGAGAGAATTGCCTGCCGTTCTATAGCGCTCTGGTTCCTGCTCCACCTGTCTCGCCGAATCAACCACCTGTTCCATTGCTTCCGCCTTTTCCTCAGCAACGGATTGAACGCTATCTTTCACCCGGTTAGCCGCATCAGAAGATGCCACTTGCTCCAACCCGCGCCGGAGATTTGATGCGATCGCGATCGGATTAAAAGAAACAGTCACTCTCGGCTCTGACCCTTGAGAATAGTCTAAATCAATTGACTTGGAATTCGGCACAGACTCGACGGCTGTAGATGTAGAAGTCGGGTTATCTGCCACTGAATCGGTAGTGCGTGAGGTTGGCACAACTTCGCTGCAAGCTGTT
>JBFLZA010001236.1:0-1505 GCA_040756535.1 Cyanobacteriota bacterium | reverse complement strand
GCTAGAGCTAGAGTTTTTTTGGCTCGATTTTGGCTGAATTTCTTGGGTGTTTACAGCAACGAGTTGATGATACTTAAGTTTTTTAGATAGCTTGCTAGCCGCCTTGAGAGCATCAGCTACACAAGCGAAACTTTGACGAGATAACTGGAGCAATTGTCTAGTGGCTTCTGTTTGTGCCTTATCTAGGTTCTTCTCCAGACGCTTGAGGTCTGACTCTTGACGCTCCTTACTTTCCACCACTAACCATCGCTGTTGAATCCCACCATAATGACTTTGATGTTGTGACCAACGATAGCCAGCAATTGTGCTTTCGGTAAATGATGAGGCTTCCAGTTGACTGACCAATTCCTTTGCTTGTTTAATCGTCAGCGGGACTCGGCTTAACCATTTGAGCGTCGCCATCTCCACCAAATTCTGTTCGCTGTACAGAGCACTATCAGCTACCATCAGTGCATCTAAGTCTAGATGCTTTTTGAAGTCTCGGAAAACTTGCGGAAATATCGCTCGGTCTGATTCATTGCCATCTCCAACCCGTAAAAATAGAGGTACGTCTCCATCTTCAGTGCAAATTAAATCGAGAATGAACTGTTTGAGGTCAGGTCTATGGTCGCGAGAATAACCATAAGTAATAACAATTGGTTGTGGAGCTGCTGTTTCATTTATTCCCGCTAAAGATGTTGCATCAGTGTTGGTAGCTTGTTTTTGGATGTAGACTTTTGGTAGGTTTGACTCATATTCTCCATGAACGTGGAAGGAACTGGCATCTAAGTGAGCCGTTTCTAGAGCGACATTGAACTGCTGAGCTGCCCCGATAGCAATCGTTGCAAAAATCTGGCTCAATCCGGTGATATATAGTTTGTCTAGCACTCGACCTAAGCGGTCATCATTGAGGTGTTCGGGTTGAATTCCTTCTCCGATTAAATGTTCTGTAGCTTTACCTTCAAAAAACTTGGAAAATAAATATAAAGGAGCAGAAACTAGCCCTAATCCGTTCAAAATCATGGCTTTAACTGCCTGTCCCGGACTGACTTTTTCTCCGGGTTGAGTTCCAACTAAGTGATTAATTTTTTCCTCAATGCCTATGGCATCAATCATTCCGGCTACTAAGCCCAAGTGGTCTAGATTAGCCACTTGAATTTGTGGGGGTGAACTGATCATCCTCTCTTGAGGGATTTTCCCTAACTCAATTTGACTCTTGAGTTTACTCTTAGAGCTACTCTTTTCCAACAAAGAGGAAGGTCGAGCGTCGCTCGACCTTCTCATGAATTTGATTATCATTCTAGTCCAGTTTTGGGTATTATTACTTAGAATTGTCAACAGTTATCCGCTTCCATCAGCCCCAGCCATCCTTGTGACAGTTGTGGGTGCGGAATGTGGGTTCAAACTCTTGATTTTTTGTTAGTCCGCGCAGGCGGACTTTGTTTGTGTAGTAGCGAATTATATTCGCCTAAAACGTTTCAAACATCCTCTTAAAATTGCTATCTATAAAAGCTGCCACAAACCAT
>JBFLZA010001235.1:0-1506 GCA_040756535.1 Cyanobacteriota bacterium | reverse complement strand
AGGGCGGAAGGGTGGCAGGAAGGAGCAGCACAATTCTAAGAAGATTGCCACTGCCATAAAATTAGCCGATACTAGCCCCGAAACGATTGCGGATATCTGTAAGCAACTAGGAATTAGCCGTAGTACCTATTACCGACGACGAACACAATTGACAAATTAGAAAAGTTTAACCTCAATGGGTACTCCAGAACTATGCCGCATTTTGAATAGACCTCTTGCACAGTTCTTATTTTTAGATCGAAATAACCTTGCTTTTTTAGGTTTTAGCGATCGCAATGCTGATGTAGCTAAACTTTGATGAGGATAAGATTTTTATCGGAATTACCCAAGAAGTATATTCCTTAATGATTTCTTGCTAATCGTTGGTAAAACCCGATAGCTCAAATTTATCAAGGAAGCGGATAGAGAGGGTCAGACAGAACTGCTTACGGCACTCTTTCTTCTATTCTCATTCTCCAAAGCCCCCCGACAATATCATCACCACGCTTCATTACTGTATCATTGCCATCAATCGTAAAGCTATATCTCTGATTGCCTAGTGTACGACCAACGATGTAATCAGCATTCAATCCTCCGACTACACCCGTTGTCACATCGTATAACGTACCCCCAACGTTAGTCCCAGTATGCCCGCCACTATAAACAACATATGGCGTACCCTCAACATTCGGCTGTTGGTTACTAAATCCACCACCCGCTAGGTTTCCTCGATAAAGTATTGGATTAGGATCAAGGATTTGTTTCCTAGCTGCTATATCTTCATTCTTAACCATTAAGCAAATAACCAGAAATAAATCACTTATGGTTTCACAATTGAATGTGTTTTGAGCTAAAGCATTTGATAACGATTGTGCCCCGCTTTCATATTGAAAGTTCTGATGACCATAACTAACTAATTTATTGAATATTTCGCCTATGCCGTCATTTGCAACCATGCCAGCTACCTGTACAATTTGGGCTAATCTTGCTTCAGTATTAGCTTGAATACCTGCCAGTGGCTTGATTTGAGCATACGTCATTCGCTGTACTACCATATCCGTACTTTGTGGGACTCCTTTTTTTTGTAAACTCTGTAGCCCACTATTCTGCTGAACAACGTGAGTAAGTTCATGGGCAATCAACTCTTGCCCACCCCGGCTTCCCGGTTCATACGCTCCCTCCCGGAAGAAAATATCTTGCCCGGTCGTAAATGCCTTGGCCTGGATTGAGCGATTCAACTGGTTAGATTGAGCATCTGTATGAATCTTTACCCCGCTGAAGTTAGCCCCAAACGCCTGCTCCATTGGTTCTCGAATACTCTGCGCTAGTGGTTGTCCGTTTCCTCGTGCCTGTTGGATGGTTGCTTCAAGATCCGGTGAGGCAGACATTCCGCCCTCAGCAGACTGACGCTGTATCATCGGCTTCATCTGGAGTTCTTTTTCCTGTTCCTCTTCTGGCATCACCTCGCGTTGAAGGGCGGGTACATCCAGCTTTCTCATCAATTTGTTTTGATGATTCGGGATTCCT
>JBFLZA010001234.1:0-1508 GCA_040756535.1 Cyanobacteriota bacterium | reverse complement strand
CACCATCCCCCTTATTTAATTGTTCTTTACTTCAATAGAACTAAGGGAGGTGTGACATAACCGACCACAATAACAAGGGGGCGCTGGCTAGGATAGTAAAAACAATCGCATTTTCTAAGTTACGAGTTATGCTTCCTACAGCCAGCACCAAGCTGAGAAAAAGCACAATCGAAAAAATGTAGGCTATGTTTTCTCCGCCATTATCAATGAGTAAACTATCCATTCGAGTCTTCCTCTATTCTCGATTTTCCGAAAAAAGCAAAAAACAGGAGTAACTACTTCCCTAGACCTGCTTATTTATTTGGTAACATTATAAGAATAATCTTGCAAATCGAGAGATTATGTTCTATTCCTGGTTGTAAGGTGGGCATTAGCTAGCCTACCGTTATAGGACTTGAGCAAAGTTTCCCATCGCTGCTAGATGTTGTAGAGGTGTTGTTAACGTACCTTATACCAATTCTCGAATTGCTTGCTACAGATACTTTTCTTGTTCCCCCCTTAGTAAAGGCGGTTAATTTGTAGCGCATCAAAGGTGAAATGGTGCGATGGGTAGAGTAGGGGCGTCAGTCTTGTCCCAGTTATTGGCTTAACATCCTAAGGGAAGCGTTGCTGCTTACTGTATTGTTTGGCTAGTTGTACCAGATTCTGGAGTTCAGGACTATTCACATTAGGCACTCGCTGCCCATGAAATAGCTGATGCACACTAGAACTGATTAGAAACAGGTATTCTCGGAACGTAAGAAAGGTTTTGTCCATGAAAGCCATGTTATTGGGTAGCGGGCTGATATGGGGAATAACGGTAAAGCCTTGATCGCGCAAATCAAGGAGCGATCGCCACATGTGAGGGCCATCCGTTACCAGCAGAATGCGCTGAATCCCTCTTGGTTGTAGTATGGCGGCTGTAAACAGGGCGTTTTCTGGTGTCGTTAAAGAACAATCTTCTCCATCCAGCACACTCTTAGGAATTCCTTTTTCCTCCAACTTCTGGAGCATCCTGGGAGCATCGTAAGTACCACTGACAAAAATCACGGGTGCTCGCTTCGCTTGCCACAGTTGAGTCACAACCTCAAGGCGCGGCTTGCCAAATTCTGTTCCACGCCCCAGTACGACGATTGCATCTGCTTTCGCACCCGAATCAGCTGGAACGAAAAGAACCAGTCCTTTATCTGCTACAGCTAACAATATCAGTAGAGTGGCAGTGAGTCCAGTTAGCAATAAGATGCCCTTGATACTACTTAAATGACGCTTCCAGCGTGAACGCCGAATAATCTGGCGCAGTCCGAAAAAAGTTAACAGGAGTAGTACGAGTAGCAGGGGTATCTTGAGCCAGTCAAACTGTCCCCAGTCGAGGAACAGAGGAAATGTGGTAAATTTGCGATCGCACAAGGGTGAATCAAACATTTCGTTATGCAGTAGAGGCGATTATTGTCAAGCTATAACCTGCCTTTAGTCAGTTATAGCCTTTGCCTCTCGGCTATTTGTAGGACATCCCAGCAACCGCTTTTGGC
>JBFLZA010001233.1:0-1512 GCA_040756535.1 Cyanobacteriota bacterium | reverse complement strand
CATGAATTGGCAATCCAACTGCCTCCAACAGCTTGGTTCTCCCAATTTCCATCCAGTGAATGTAGACCGAATTGTTGACATGACCCATAAAGTCAATTTGATAGGGATAAATTTCCAGATCGAGGGCGATCTTGTGCATGGTCTACCTCTCTAGCAGAACGCTTTTCTTGAAACCATTTTTTGCGGTGAGTTCGGGGAACTGGCAAGTCACCGCTCAGTGACAAAGTATCATAGTCACCGACTAGTGACAAGTAGGTAATATCTGGATGGCGCGTAATAAAGAGGAAACAAAAGCTCGGATTTTGGCAGCAGTGGGCAAACTGTTAGCAGAATCGGGTTTTAGACAATTGGGTATCAATGCGATCGCTCGTGAAGCAGAAGTTGATAAAGTCCTGATCTACCGATACTTTGGCGATTTACCCGCTCTGTTGCAGGCATTTGGGAAAGAGGGAAATTATTGGATTTCCGCAGACGAATTGATCGACAACACCGAAGCAGAAGACTGTCTAGCGGATGGGGTGGCTAAAATGCTAATTCAATTTCTGCAAGACCTTCAAGACCGCTCGATTACTCAGGAAATCTTGCGCTGGGAATTGTTGGAAGGAAATGAATTAACCCAAGAGCTTGCGAAAGCACGCGAACAAACTGCAATAGGATGTTTGAATTTTCTGGATCAAACGTACTCGTTTCCCCCAGACAGGGATATGCCTGCCATAACTGCTATCTTAATTGCTGGAATTGTTTATTTGGTGTTGCGATCGCAGGTACACCCCACTTTTTTGGGAATAGATTTAACATCACCGGCCGGTTGGTCACGGATTGAGGAAGCGATCGCATCTATGAGTCGAGCAACTTTGGGAGATGAACAAGAGTTTTCCTGAAACAAGGAAAATAGAATACTTTCACCACCAAAGAAGCTTTAACGCTCTTGAAATTAAATACTGCCGCGATTGTTTGACCTGTTTGTAAAGCTACACAATTTTTCCTTTCAACAATGACATTTTTGAAAAAAACTCCTTAAATAACTGAGCGTACAGTTTCTCGATTTACTTCAATTTGATGGACAGACCATGCCGTTGCCGGAGGTTCTCCACCAGGATGAAACGCGCAACTGAGAATATGTGCTGGGTTCAAAATACTAATTTCTCCATTCAATGATGTGAAGGGAAAAGCTGGAAGCGAAAAGACAGTCTGGAAAAAGCGACGTTGTTCTGGAAGCGATGGAAGATTGTGGTCGTAGCGATACTCCATGTAGATATGTTCACCATTGCTTAACTGAATCTGACCAAATGTAGTAACGGAGTTACCTGGATGCCCTAATAAATCGGCACGACTCAACGGACTGTGGAGTAACGTTTCAATCTGCTCATGTCATTGCTGAGCAGTAATTTCTTGTTTTTGCGCTCCATCCTTGACAAAGTCCAGTGTACGAAACTCTTCAGCATTGATGGCGATTAGCAAGTCGATTCGAGCGATTGCAGAACTAGGATAAACCACGAGTGCTTTGGCATC
>JBFLZA010001232.1:0-1517 GCA_040756535.1 Cyanobacteriota bacterium | reverse complement strand
GGGGAGCAATTGAGCCAACGCCGCCAGGGAAAACACGTATCACCATCCGATTAGATGATGATGTTTTAGCATGGTTTCGCGAGCAAGTTCATCTAGCAGGTGGGGGAAACTATCAGACGTTAATCAACGATGTACTTCGCCAGCACATCCAACAGCATCGCGAACCATTAGAAGAAACGCTACGGCGAGTTTTACGAGAGGAACTTGAACGAATTGGGAAATGAAGTGCGCTCAACATTGCCGATACAACCCACTGCCACACCTTTAATCGCACCATTGCCCCACCCTGCCTAAATTAGACTTATATATCAAACATGAGCGTCTCGTGCAAGACAAGAAATAAGATCAATCAGACGCGAGTGGCTGTCTACGAAGCAGTAGGGTAAGTAATACTCACAAGAGTTTCTTAGTGAAGAGTGACTGCTAACTTCTGAGGTAAGCAGTTTAACACCTCGCTGCAATAAAATAAGCGATCGCTAGCTTCATTTGGGGCTTACCTGTCGTCGGTGAAGCTTGCCGTTAGACTGCTGCACGCGATCGCTTATTTCAGTAGCCAACCAAACAAATCTCCCAAAGTGAGTGCGCTGTGTTCTCCTTGAGCATTGGCTTTTGAATAATTCGCCCGTCAATGTATTCGCTAGCGGGTTTGGTTTCCGGAAGTTTCAGAAACTCCTCCAACGTCAGGAGTTTGATGGGTATTTGTACCATTTTTTACGTTTGCGGCAGCTACTCACACCGCTTTTAACTGTTATTCTACAAAGCGATCGCTCGTTCAGTCTCACCCTAGTCGAGTCAGGCGACAATTTAAGGAATTTAGCGCGATCGCCTCACCCAAAGAGAAGGTGCCAGCCAACCAGAGCGATCGCTAGATCTGCCAGTAGATGACTGATATAACACGACCACAGGGAACGGTAAGTCAGATAGCACCATGACCACACAGCACCAGCAATGAAAACTCCTAGGGAACCTAACACCACAACAAGCCCGTTCCCGATGTACCCTGTCAGGGCAATAATATGATGCAGCGTGAAAAATAATGCAGCGAGATATACTGCACCAATTCCTGGGAGTAGGACTTCGCATTTGCGATACACAAACCATCGCCAGATGTATTCTTCGATCAGCGAGTTGATTACAGTAAAGTAGAAGGCACCGATCAGATAAACGGTGGGGGTGGCAATGCCGACCTGTTGTGCTTTTGCTCGAACATCGACCGAATCGATCCAGTGCTGCCCAACAATCCAGTAAGCACCGAGAATAATACCAAACATGAGCATTCCTAAAATCGTTCCAGCTAGGAATTCCCGTCGCGAAGGCACAGACAGGACGACTCTCCCCCGATCGATCCACAACAACCATATCAGGGGTAGTGCCAGTATCCAAACTCTCGTTAGGACGAAGAGGAATTGTCCTAATGCTCCTGGTATGTACAACCTGCCAGCGATACCAATGCTGGCAGCAGAGACGAGCAGGAATAAAGCTAGCACTGCATTTTGAGCAGAATTAGTTTTGAGCAT
>JBFLZA010001231.1:0-1519 GCA_040756535.1 Cyanobacteriota bacterium | reverse complement strand
CTGGACTGTACAATTACGAACTTCGGCTCAGTCAAGGAAGGGATAAGGAAAAGTTATGAACTACAGCTAGCGATCGCATAATTTCAGACTTCATCTTACCCCAGCGACGACTTTTGCAAGAGGTCTACTAAACGGATCGCCATTTATGAAGGTCTGGCTCAACGCCATATCCGTCAGTCTGAAGCCACAAGTCTTTCCTTCTTTAATCACGCCCTTGATAGTTGCATCACCAATTCCACGATTCGGGCGGAGCAACATCCGACGCATCGAACCTGTATCAAAAGGGTTCAAAACAAGACGCAGGTAAGCCAAAGCATCTTTAACTTCCTGCCGCATGAAAAATTGGAACCGCTCAATCGTGACGCAGGGAATCCTCATCCGTTCCAACGTTTGACTGACAATTCCTGTTCGCTTATGGTTGCGAGCGAGAACCGCTACTCGACTGTAGGCAAAATCTTGACGATCGCCTGCTAAGAGCTGAATCTGTCTGCCGATCCACTCCGCCTCGGCTCGTTCATCTTTTGCAACATGAACTCGAATCGGTTCTCCTGGTTCACAATCAGGGGAGGGTGTAATTTGCGTTTGTCGATGCTCAAAGGAGTCGGCAAACGCAGAAGCCGCTTTTAGTAGTATTTTCGTTGCTCGATAGTTCCAGGTTAGAGAATACTCTGTGGGTTTAAAGTCGCGCTTGAATTGAGCAATTACTTGAGCGGGTTCAGATCCTCGCCATTTGTAAATTGTCTGATCTAAGTCCCCAATCATCGCTAGATTGCCACTGCGAAAGGCTAAGTGACTGACAATGCTGTACTCCGAAAGATGAGTATCTTGAACTTCATCAACTTGAACAAAATCAAACTTTTCCGCCCAACGCTGGCTGATCACTATTTCGTGATGTAACATCGCCCGAACATAGAAGAGTAGATCCGCAAAGTCCAGAACATGGCGTTTTTGCAGGACGGCTTGATACTGAGCAGCACGTCTGGCGCGCTCGCTTCCTAGTGGGGCATACAGTTCTTCTAGTGAAGAACTTAGGGATAGTTGGAGATTACTGGCTTTAATTTTGCAGTTAGCTAGGTCAAAGAATAACTGCTGAGCCTCTCGGTCTTTGGACAAACCGAAGATTTCCTTAACCAGTTCAATACAATCAGCATCGTCATAAATTACAAAATCTGCTGGCAATCCAAGCTGACGAGCCTCTGCCCGCAGCATAGAGGCACACAACCCGTGAAATGTCTTGATAGTCAGATAGGGCAACTGCTCTGGACAGTACTGAGACAGCCGCTCACTCATCTCTTGAGAGGCTCGATTAGTGAACGTCAGGCAAAGAATTTTTTGAGGAGAAATACCCTTGTTCATTGCACGAAGAACTCGTTCGGCTAAAACGCGAGTCTTACCCGTACCAACTGGAGCAAGTACTAAAACTGCACCTATGGTGTGGCTAGCGATCGCACTCTGTTCAGAGTTGAGTTCGTTCCCATACATGAAGAATTAGCTTTATGTCCCTAAAAAATTACTCATC
>JBFLZA010001230.1:0-1519 GCA_040756535.1 Cyanobacteriota bacterium | reverse complement strand
AGTCTTCAAGCACAACTGTTGAAGTTACTCAAAACACTCATGCTTAAACCATTGAGACAAGAGGCTTTTAATCCAGTGTAAAAACTCCAACCCCAAAAGCGCTAGCTTCTTGCCCAGTTCTCGAACCGCCAAGACGTAAGCTCTCTTATTATTAGTAGTGTCATTCGTTGATTGCACCTCCTCACACTCATCTTTGGTCTCAATGCCGTTTGACTCCAGTTTCTAGTCCTGAGTTTCTTTTGCTCACTTGGGTTGCTTTTGGCTGCGGGACTCTTTTAATAAAGGGACGTAGCTCAGTCCGGTTTCTAAAAACTCTAATGACTAATGACTAGTGACTAACTTGTCAAGAGCCATCAAGTTCAGAGCGAAGTTTTTTCAGCTCTCCTTCAATTTCTGGATCTTGAACCGATGATGTCTGACTAGAGGGTAATTTGGCTGATTCGCTACCCTTCATCAGGTTAGCTTTCATCGTTGCCAACTCAGTATCAACGTTATCGCTGCCTTCAAGAGCGGCAAATCTTTTTTCCAAATCGCTGCTACCTAACTCGGCTATCGCCTCGGACTCAGCTTCGAGTTGCATCACTTTTTCTTCCATCCGCTCGAAGGCACTCAAGGCATTTCCGGTACCGACATTGCCCAGCATCTCGTTAATTTTCTGGGAAGCTTGAGCAGAGCGTGCCCTAGCGATGTACAAGTCTTTTTTCGTTTTGGCCTCTGAGATTTTACTCTCTAGCGTCCGCATATTTTCTTTGAGCTTATTGACGACACTGCTCTGCTGAACGAGTTGTTCTTGCATTGCTTTTGCCGTCTCCTGATAGGATTGCCGCCGCCGCAGGGCTTCTCGCGCTAAGGTTTCATCCCCATTATTTAGGGCCAATTGAGCGCGGTTGTACCACTCTTGGGCAGTAGATTGAGCTTGAGCAGCTTGTCGCTCTGTGCGTTTTTGAGTGGCGATCGCTTGAGCTACAGCTTGCCGTAGCCCAATCAAATCCTGCTGCATTTCCTCAACAGCTTGTTCCAGAACTTTTTCTGGATCTTCCGCTTGTCCGATCAAGCTGTTAAGGTTGGCACGAATAACGCGCAGGAAGCGATCAATCAATCCCATGGCGGCTCTCCCTTCAGGTTGCGGGTCGGAGGAATGTTTAACCTCATGTTATCTCAGAGTCAAGACCCGATTTTAGATTTTAGAGTGTAGACCCATCTTAAGGATGATAAACCGATGCCTTCACTCCCTGTTGCTTGAGTTGCTCGACCAAGGTTTTTGCTTGTGATTCGCGCGGGAACGCTCCCATTTGAATTCGGGTACCTTTTGGGAACTTTTCTACATAAGCATCAGGAACGATGGTTCTGGCTTGCGCTAAATCGCGATCGCTACCGTAATTCGTCACTACGTAGTACAAACCCCCTGTAGCGGGTGCAGCACTTTCTGGGATTGGCTTGGCTGAAGCAGAACTTTTCTCCGCTTGCTTCGCAGAAGAAGATTGTGTTTTCTTGGTTGCCGTTGCTTTGGCAGGTGCCG